>JAQCHG010000085.1 GCA_027619675.1 Cyanobacteriota bacterium | reverse complement strand
TTCCACCCGGAAGTCCACAAAGACTTCCAGCATCTGCTTCAGGTTCAGCAGTTGGGGTTCGCCATCCACCAGGGCCAGCATGTTGACCCCAAAGTTGTTTTGCAGGGGGGTCTGCTTATAGAGGTTGTTGAGCACCACGCGGGGATAGGCGTCCCGCTTTAGCTCGATGACGATGCGCATGCCGTCGCGATCGCTCTCATCGCGAATGTCGGCAATGCCGTCCATGCGCCGCTCGTTCACCATTTCGGCGATTTTCTCAATCATCGCCGCCTTATTGGTCTGGTAGGGCAACTCGGTGATGATGATGGCGTCGCGATCGGGGCGGCCCCGCTGCTCAACGGTTTCGATGGTGGCCACCCCCCGCATGGTGACGGACCCCCGCCCGGTGGTGTAGGCATCGCGGATCCCCGCTGCCCCTAGAATTTGGGCTCCAGTGGGGAAGTCAGGGCCGGGGATCAGGGCCATCAACTCGGGGATGGTGATGGCCGGATTGCGAATCAGGGCAATCACCCCGTCCAGCAGTTCCCCCAGGTTGTGGGGGGGAATGTTGGTGGCCATGCCCACGGCAATGCCGGAGGAGCCATTCAGCAACAGTTGCGGCACGCGGGCGGGCAGCACCACGGGCTCCTGCTGGGAGCCATCGAAGTTGTCAGCAAAATCGACGGTTTCCGACTCGATGTCCTGGAGTAGGGCGTCGCTGGTGAGGGATTGGAGGCGGCACTCGGTGTATCGCATCGCCGCCGGGGGATCGTTGTCCACGGAGCCAAAGTTGCCGTGGCCGTTGATCAGCGGTGCCCGCATGGAAAAGTCTTGGGCCATGCGCACCAGGGCGTCATACACCGCCGTGTCTCCGTGGGGGTGATATTTACCCAGCACTTCCCCCACCACACGGGCGCATTTGCGGAAGGGGCGATCGGCGGTCAGCCCCAATTCGTGCATGGCGTACAGGATGCGACGGTGGACGGGTTTTAACCCGTCTTTGGCATCCGGCAACGCCCGCCCCACAATTACGCTCATGGCGTATTCCAAATAGGAGCGAGACATCTCGTTCCGCAGATCTGTGGGGATGATACTCATAGGGTAAAAAGCTCCAAAATCGCAGGCATTTGGCTAAAAACCTAAGAATTGAGTCGAAATGGGTTTCCTAGCACCAAATACGTTGCGAAAAACGCGATACTGCGTATAATAGCCTACCACATTTTCCTGGATTTGAAGGGGCAGTGGGGTGGTGGGGTGAATGCTGCACCCCTTGCTGATTCAGGGTTTTGACGACCATGGCCGCGACCTGCTCTATTTTTTATTCCGACGCATTTTTAGGGCACAAGACGGGGGGATTTCACCCGGAAAATCCAGGCCGCTTAACGGCGGTGGTGGCCGCCTTGAAAGCGGCCCCCTTTGGTGAGCAATTGTGCTGGCGATCGCCCCCTGCCGTCGCCGATCGCGATCCCCTCCCGGCCATTCGAGAAGTCCACAACTTGCACTATTTGAGTGACCTGGAGCATCTGGCGGACACCGGCGGTGGCCTGCTGGACCCCGATACCCCCGTCTCCCCCCGCAGCTATGCCGTGGCCCTCTTGGCGGTGAATGGCTGGCTGGCGGCGGTGGATGCGGTGCTGCAAACGGCGGCCCCCGCCTTTGTGCTGGCCCGTCCACCAGGGCACCACGCCATCAGCGATCGCGGCATGGGGTTTTGTCTGCTGGCCAATGCGGCGATCGCCGCCCACTATGCAGTGCAGCAGCCGGGGATCAGTCGGGTGGCGGTGGTGGATTGGGACGTTCACCACGGCAACGGCACCCAAGCCCTGGTGGAAAACCACCCGGAAATCGCCTACTGCTCCCTGCACCAGTTCCCCGCCTACCCCGGCACTGGGCGAGCCGACGACCATGGCCCCCACGGTACGGTGCTTAATCTGCCCATGGCCCCCGGCAGCGCCTTGGCGGATTATGAAGCCCAGTTTCAGCGGGCGGTGCTGCCCTTTTTGCGAGACTTTGGGCCGGATTTGATCATTGTCAGCGCGGGCTATGATGCCAACCGTGCCGATCCCCTGGCCAGCATTAACCTTGATGCCTCGGACTACGGGGTGATGACCCACCACTGTTTGAGCGTGCAACCCCGCATTCTGTTTGGCCTCGAAGGGGGTTATGACCACCAGGCCCTAGCGGAGTCGGTGGTGGCGACGGTGGCCGCTTGTTTGGACTGACCTCTGCCCAGGGTTGCTAGGGATAACGGTAGTCCCCCTTCCCCCGGCTCCTTTGCCCCTCCGCTCCCCCGCTCTAGGAAACGGTTGGCAAATTGCGCCCGGTCCTAACCCCGTCTAGAACGGCCTGCCCAGGGGGCGCAGGGGGCCATAATGGGACTTGTATTGAGTCCATCCGGTGTCCTATGTCGTCGTTTTTGCGCCCCGATTTGGCTGAATTTGCCGCCTACAGCGCCCATGGACCCGAGGCCAGTGGAGCCAGCCCTGAGATTATCGACAGTCTGGACACCAACGAATGTCCCTATGATCTGCCGGAGGATCTGAAGGCCAAGTTGGCCTGGATGTACCAGCAGGAGATTGCCGCCAACCGCTATCCCGACGGGGGCCATGGGGCATTAAAGGGGGCGATCGCCCCCTATGTGAATGAATCCGCCGCCCTACCTGCCGATACCGTCAGCGCCGATCATATTTCCGTGGGCAATGGCTCCGATGAATTGATTCGCTCCCTGCTGATCGCCACCTGTACTGGAAGAGCGGGCGCAATTTTGGTGGCCAGCCCCACCTTTTCCATGTACGGCATTCTGGCCCAAACCCTGGGCATTCCCGTCGTGACGGTCCCTCGGGACCCTGATACCTTTGCAGTGGATACGGTCCAGGCCCAGGTCGTGATCGCCCAGAGTGCCGTCCCGGTGCGGGTGGTGTTCATGGTCCATCCCAACTCCCCCACGGCCAATCCGTTGACGCCCCAGGAGCTGGACTGGTTGCGCCAACTGCCGCCAGAGGTGCTGGTGGTGGTGGACGAAGCCTATTTTGAGTTCAGCCAGCACACAACGGTGGCGGACGTGCCCCAGCGGGACAATTGGGTGGTGACCCGCACCTTCTCCAAAGCCTTTCGTTTAGCAGCCCATCGGGTGGGCTACGCAATCGCCCCCCCCGCCCTCACCCAGGTACTCGAAAAAGTCCGTCTGCCCTACAACCTGCCCAGTTTTTCCCAGGCGGCGGCCTTGGTGGCGTTGCGGGGGCGATTGCAACTGCTCTCTGTCATTCCTGAAATCCTGGCCCAGCGCCAGCGCCTGTACGATGCCCTGACCCAGCACCCTGACCTCACCGTCTGGCCCAGTGCCGCCAACTTTCTCTACGTCCGCGCCACCGCACCGGACACCGCCACCCTCTTTCAGCGGCTCTATCAACTGGGCACCCATGTGCGCCACACCGGGGGCGGTCTCCGCATCACCATCGGCACCCCCGAGGAAAACGATCGCACCCTCGCCCACATCGCTGACATTCTCGGGTAGAGCGCTGTCTAGGTGAATGGGAACAATCCCCCAGCCCATCTCCCCATCTCCCCATCTCCTCTGCCTAAAAAGGGAAGCCCTGTCACAGAGCTAGCCATTAGGCTGCATCAAATTACGGAAACGGGTGAACTGGGGCTCAAACAGCAGCTTCACCGTTCCGGTGGGGCCGTTGCGGTGTTTGGTGATGATCACCTCTGCAATGCCGCGATCGGGGGTATCGGGATCGTAGTATTCCTCCCGGTACAGCATCATGATCAAGTCTGCATCCTGCTCGATACTGCCAGATTCCCTCAAATCGCTCATCATGGGGCGTTTATTGGTGCGGGATTCGACCCCCCGGCTGAGCTGAGACAGGGCGATGATGGGGACGTTGAGTTCCCGCGCTAGACCCTTGAGCGATCGCGTAATCTTCGACAACTCCTGCACCCGGTTGTCGCTGCCCCCCTCCATCAGTTGCAGATAGTCGATCAGGATCAGCCCCAGAGCCCCCCCTTGTTCTGCCTGGAGGCGACGGGCTTTGGACCGCATCTCCACCACGGAAATGTTGGGGGTGTCGTCGATGTACACCGGATATTGAGATAGGGTGCTGATGGCTTGCCCTAGCATTTCCCACTCGTGCTGGGCGATGCGTCCGGTGCGGAGGCGGCTGGTTTCCATGGCCACTTCACTGGACAGCAGGCGGTAGACCAACTGCTGCTTGGACATTTCCAAACTGAAAATCGCGACGGGCAACTTTTGCCCCGCCGCAATGTTGCGGGCCATGTTCAAAACGAAGCTGGTCTTCCCCATCGACGGCCTGCCCGCCGCGATGATCAGGTCCGATCGCTGGAAGCCCTGGGTCATGGCATCGAGATCGTAAAAGCCGCAGGGCACACCGGGGAGCACCATGCCCAGCGATCGCTGCTCGATGTCGGCGAAGGTGTCGATCAGAATATCGGCGGTGGAGGTGAGGCTTTGCTGGGGGCGGTCTTGGGTGATGGCAAACAGCTTTTGTTCCGCTTGATCCAGGCTTTGCTCTAGGGCGGCGTTGGTTTCAAAACCGAGCTGGACAATTTCTCCCCCCACTTGAATCAAGCGCCGCCGCATGAACTTTTCCATCACCAGGGCGGCAAACTGATCGATGTTGGCGGCGGTGAGGGTGCGGTCCACAAGCTGGGCTAGCCGTCCCTGGCCACCAATTTTCTCCAGCAGCTCATTGTCCTTGAGCCAGGCGGTGACGCTCATCAGGTCCGTGGGGCGACCTTTGCCATTCAACTCCACCGCTGCCCGATAAATAATTTTGTGGGCGCTGACGTAGAAGGCATCGGGGTTGAGGACTTCCATCACCCGCCCGATTGCCTCTGGGTCCAGCAAAATGCCCCCCAGAATCGCTTCCTCCGCTTCCACATTCTGGGGCGGCAGGCGATCGCTGAGGGGCTGAAAGTCAAGATTGTGAACCATTCAGGGGGCCGTTGGGGAGGTGGCATTCCCTAAGGTAGCGGATTGCCGGGGGCTTGGGGAACGGCGGGGCGATCGCTGAGTGGACAGCAAAAAACAGGCCAAAGGGGAAACTGGGCTCAGCCCTCAACCCCTTTGACCTGGGTTCAAATGTTCAAAACTGCACTCCGGGCGTTCAGATCACGTCAGATCAGGCTAGAACCCAGCGACCTAAGCCGCCACCACCCGCAGATTTGCCGTGGCCGTCACCTCAGCATGGAGCTTTAGGGTGGCTTTGTACTCGCCCAGCTTATTGATGTCGGGCACCGTAATTTCACGGCGATCGACCTCTTTACCAGTGCTGGCTTCGATGGCCTCTGCCACATCAGCAGCAGTTACCGTACCAAAAATGGCCTCATTTTCGCCGACGGACTTCTTGATGGTGAAGAGACCAATGGTTTCGATGGCCGTCTTCAGGGTTTCAGCTTCCTGCTTAATTGCCAGCAGCCGTTGGCGCTCAGCTTCCCGCCGTCGCTCCACCTGCTTCAGCACACCGGGGGTGGTCCGCACCGCCATGCCCCGAGGCAGCAGATAGTTGCGGGCATAGCCAGGGGCCACTTCCACCAGATCCCCTGACTGGCCCAGTTTCCGAATGTCTTCTCGTAGAACGACTTGAATACGCTTTGCCATAATTTTCCATGAACGCCCGGTCTAATATCCTATCGAAGCAACCTCCCCTTAAGCAAGTCAGAAAATAGAGCGTTTCCTGACATCCCGCACCGGACATCCTGAGACCCCAGGAACGGGGGAAACACCGCAGCCACCCAGGGGATGCCACAATGGCAGCCAGATTCTGTTCCGTCCGTCTGCCGTTGCTGGTTGTCTGTAACCATGGCCCGTCAGCCCCTAAAACTGCTGGTGCTCGCCCTGCTGCCCGCCCTCTGGATCGTCGCGATCGCGATTCTATCGGTGCAAAACGCCACCCCCGTCGCCCTGCGCTTCCTCTGGTTTCAATCGGTGGAACTGCCCCTAGGGGTAATCCTGAGTTTCTGCGCCGCTGGGGCCATGGTGGTAACCGTTGCCCTCGTTGCCGGGTTTCAGCCCCGCGCCCGTTAACGTCAGCACCGTTGAGCCAGGAACCATTCCCCAGCGCAACCGGGCCTATCGATGGGTCGAGAACCCTCCCCCCAACGCCCAACTTTGGAGGGAAGAGGGCCAGGGGACGTTCTTGTTTACATAACCTTAGTGATTGTTAAGGAAAACGGCTATGGCAACGGCTTACAAAGTGCATTTGATTAACGAAACGGAAGGGCTCGACACCACCATCGAAGTGCCCGCAGACGAAAGCATTCTCGATGTGGCCGAAATGGAGTACGACCTAGATTTGCCCTACTCCTGCCGTGCGGGGGCTTGCAGCACCTGTACGGGCAAAGTGGTAGAGGGGGCTATGCCTGATCAAGAAGGGCAAATGCAACTAGATGATGATCAGATTGATGCGGGCTACGTGCTGACCTGCATCGGTAAGCCCACCGCTGACTGCACCATCATCACCCACCAAGAAGAGGCCGTGCTCTAATGTCCCCCCAGGGATATCCCATCCGTGGGATTGCCGTCCATCCCATCTGTGGTGGATGCCCCCCTGGACTTCCTATGGGCCTAAGGTCTCCAGCAATAGGGTCAGGACCCACGCCGCACATCAGCCCCAATCCACGGTTGGCGATCGCGGGTCCTGTTGCCATGCGCGGCAGACAGCCATTGGGGCCTGCTGGTAAAGTTTTGGCGCAGGGGTGATCGCGATCGCTCCTGCCCCTGGCGCACCCATGGCAAAATGCTGGTGGGGTCTATGACCCCCGAGATCGTGGTTTGCACTGGGTAACGGGCTATGCATTTCAGGGATAGCCACAGATCAGGGATACTCACAGAGTCCCCCTAGTCGCAGACTACCCCTTACCGCACTCACAACGGGGGCAATCCGATGGGACGGCAACGAACCTTTTCTAAGTTGGTACAGCGCTTGGGGCGATCGGGTGCCCCACCCCAGGCAGAGCAGTTTAAACCGATCTCACCCCGGCAACCCGCCCCCAGTGGCCCAGAGCAGGCGGCCACCTTAGACG
>JAQCHG010000084.1 GCA_027619675.1 Cyanobacteriota bacterium | reverse complement strand
CCCGCCACTGTGGGCGGTTTTCTTGCAGGATTTTCTCTGCATTTGCCTGGTGCTGTTTGCGTTTGATGCCCCCCGGCAAGGCGGGGTGATTGCGTTACTGTTGCTATGGCTGGCCCTGCGCACCTCTACCCTGTGGCGACGTTGGTACCTAGAGCAGGCGGCCCCAGCAGAGCGGCGATCGCCCCGCCGATTGAAACGGGAACCGGATTAGACCCGTTGATGAAAAAACAACCTGCTCAGACCGTTGGGTCTCGTACCTCGACGCCAACCTACGGCGGTATATTCATTCCGAAACATCCCCTTAGCGATCGTCCTCCACTGGAGGCAGCACCTCCACCGTCACCGTTGTGGCTTCCCCATCCTCGGTGATATCCACGGCGCTGACCTCCACTGTGCCCTCTGGGGTATCCCGCTGAAACCCGTCCCGAGTCACCTGCAACGGGGTCTGACAATTGGGGCAAGCGGTGGTCATCTGGTTGAGCCCCGTCAAGGGGGTTTGGCAAACGGGGCAGGTTCCTTCAATCAGATTCCGATTTAGCCACCAACGAAAGCCAAAGAAAGCGGCGATCGGGGCAATGAGCAGCAATACAAACAGCAGGGCAATGGACTTCACCAGCCAGCCTAGCCCCGCTGCCCCCAGCAGCCAGACGAGGCCAATCACCGTCAGCCAGCAGCCCAGCCCTGAGAAGTTGAGTTGAATATTGTTGGATCCTTGGGGATACACGGCACTTGCCTCGCCTGCTGAAACGTCCATGGGCTCAACCCCAAGACTCCTTCAGCCTAGACCACATTCCCGTCAATCTGATCGCTGCCATCGCCGCGATCCCCACCCTAGACAAACCTAGCGGGAATGGCTACCTAGCCCAGGGCCAAAGATTGCAGAGCAAGCCGTGAAGTGCTTGGCTACCGGGGGGTTTCCCACTGGCAACCTATGGGGGCAGTTGCAGCAGGGTGGCCAGTTGGGTCTGTAAACTTTCTTGGCTGAAGCGGGCTAGGGTTTCCTGGCGCAACCAAGGGCCGTTACAGCGGGGATCCTCTCCCCGCAGAATCTCTATGCAGGCAGCGGCCACCGCATCTGGATCACGATGGGGCACCCGCCAGCCCACCCGCCCATCCTGGAGGGGATCGGCGGAACCGTCGGCATCTCCTGATAGCACCGGCACTTCGCAGGCCATGGCTTCCATATAGACAATGCCGAAGCCTTCTTGGGAGGGCATGACATAGGCGTCCGCCAGACGATAGTGGTCCGCTAGGGAGGCGGTGGGCACAAATCCAGCAAACACTACCCGATCAGCAATCCCTAACGCCTGGGCCAGTTGGGCGAGGCGGGGTTGATCATCCCCCCGACCAATCACCAAATACTTCACGGCGGGGAAGGCTTGGGCGATCGCGGGTAAGGCCCGCAGGGTCACATCCACCCCCTTATAGATATCCCCAGACCACAGTCGGGCGACGGTCATCAACACCTGTGCCCCTTCTAGTCCATATTTGGCCAAAAGCTCCGGCGGTTTGGGACCGGGGCTAAAGACCTGGCCATCCACGGCACAGGACAGCAGATGCATGTTATTAAGATCGATTTGATTGGCTTTACAGGCCAAGTTCCGGCTGT
This sequence comes from Cyanobacteriota bacterium, assembly GCA_027619675.1. Taxonomy (GTDB): domain Bacteria; phylum Cyanobacteriota; class Cyanobacteriia; order Phormidesmidales; family Phormidesmidaceae; genus PCC-6406. The sequence goes on along the minus strand of JAQCHG010000084.1, from coordinate 5,428 downwards.
AGCGGCTGATGCACCAGACCCCATCAGCCCGCTGCAAGGCCTGTTGTTGACCAGAGGGCAAGGGGTTCCACACCTCTTTGCCGTAGGTCATCACCTGATAGGGCACCCCAAAGGCTCGACACAGGGGGGCAACCAGGGGACCTAGGCGGGTATGGCCGCAAATTACCTGGCTGTAGCGCCCCCGCAACAGCCCCCAGGCTAGGGCCACCGCCAGCCGCAGTCGCCCCCAGTTGGCAGACGCGGATTTAAAGTACCGCAGGGTGAACCTGTCGTGGGCAAAGGGCACATCACAGTCAGGGCCATCCCGCAGCAGCAATAGGTCAGCGGGGGGCAGATCGGGGTTGCCCTGATAGGCCCGCAACACATCCTTGACGTAGGACTGAATGCCGCCCTCGCAGGAGAAGATTTGCAGAAACACAAAGCCAATGCGGGCCACGGTGTCCTCCTTGTCTAGGCTGTCGGTTGGGTGGCCGCCAAGGGGGATACCTGTCCACTGCGGAGCCGTTCGAGGTCGGTCCGCACCATGGTTTCCACTAAGGCTGTAAAGCTCACCTGGGGAGACCAGTGCAGTTGGGTATTGGCCTTGTGGGGATCAGCCACCAGTTGAAAGTGCTCATCCCGCCGCAGCAGGTTGGGATCCACGTCCACATAGGCTTGCCAATCCAAATCCACGCTGGCAAAGGCGGTGGCGACTAGGTCCTGCACCGTGTGGAGGATGCCCGTGCCAATCACGTAGTCTTCGGGGCTGTCGGCCTGCAACATGCGCCACATGGCCTCCACATAGTCCCCGGCAAAGCCCCAGTCACGCTTGGCTTCTAGATTGCCCATGGGGAGGCGATCGCGCAGCCCCAGTTTGATGGCAGCGGCAGCTAGGGTAACTTTGCGGGTAACAAATTGGGGCGGTCGCCGGGGGGATTCATGGTTATACAGCACTCCGCTACAGGCAAATAAGCCGTAGCGATCGCGGTGGTGCACCATGGTCCAGTGGGCGTGGAGTTTGGCTGCTCCATAGGGGTTTTTGGGCCGAAAGGGGGTGGTCTCTGACTGGGGAGACGACTGCACATCGCCAAAAATTTCGGAACTGCTGGCTTGGTAAAAGCGGGTCTCTAACCCCGCTTGGCGAATACCGTCCAGCAGACGGGTGGCGGTGCCGGTAATCAAGTCCAGGGTGCCAAGGGGATCCTCCCAAGAGGCGGGGACAAAACTGGGGGCCGCCAGGTTGTAAATTTCCTGGGGCTGGAGTTCAGCTACCGCCGCTTGTAGAGCCTGGGCGTCGGTGAGGTCCAAAAGACGGACTTCGACTTGGGTCGCCAATTCGTCTAGCTTGGCCACACTGCCCTGTCGACCCGGCGGCACCAACCCCACCACGCGATACCCTTTGCTCAACAGCAACTGACTGAGGTAGTAGCCGTCTTGGCCCGTGATGCCGGTAATCAGTGCCGTGGCTGCCATAGGAACTCTAAACTCGGTACTGGGTAATGGCTAAACAGTTGCGATCGCGGCGGCGGTAATAGTTCACTTCATCCGTGGCGCGCCGCAAAAGAAACCAACCATAACCCCCGGTAGAAGATAGGGTGCCCGGTTCTGGCTCTGTCAGCCCATTGGGATCAAAGGGTTGTCCCCGATCCCAGATTTGGATATCAATGCGATCGGGCTGCACAGATACCTCAATATCAATGGGGGTTTCTGGCGGCAACTGTCCATGGGCATGGCGCACAGCGTTAGTGAAGCCCTCCGCCAGGGCCAAATTCAGATAGTCAAACCGATCGCCAATCCACAGGCAGTCCGTTTCCAAGGAAGCACAAAAATCTTTAAACCATCGTTGCACCCGCAACAAGGCTTCCAAGCGACTTTCCACCACCAAACTTCCCTGCCTCAGCATGCCCTGCCCTACCGTTTGCCTATCCGGTTGCCCCAGGTTTCCAAAGCCTATGGTTGATAGTTGGCAATGCACCCAAAAAATATCGCGCCCTTCCCAGGGTAAACCAACGGGAGGGCGCGATATTCAAAGATACAACAAGGGTCTTAACCGAGCCCTAGAACAAGCCCAGGGTCAAAGACTCGCGAATGGGGAAGGTTGCCCCAATGCCCAACCACAGGGTCACCAAGGTCCCAAAGAGGAAGACGCTGGTGGCCAAGGGACGGCGGAAGGGGTTTTGGAACTTGTTGACGCTCTCTAGGAAGGGCACCAGCATCAGCCCCAAGGGAATCGCCGTCATGGCCCCAATCCCCAGCAGTTTGTTCGGCACAATCCGCAGAATCTGGAAGGTGGGGTAGAGGTACCACTCAGGCAGAATCTCTAGCGGGGTCGCGAAGGGATTGGCCGGCTCCCCAACCATGGCAGGATCCAACACTGCTAGAGCAACGCAGCAGGCGATGGTCCCAAAAATTACGACGGGGAAGATATAAAGCAGGTCATTGGGCCAAGCGGGCTCACCATAATAGTTGTGGCCCATGCCCATCTTGAGTTTCTCTCTCAGCTTAGGATCGCTTAGATCCGGCTTCTTGATGGTTGCCATAGCGCTCGGACTCAGAATTTATGGACAGTTTAAAGAAAAAAGCTCAACCGCGCTAGGAACCCCAGCACGGTTGTTAGCGAGCCTTTACAAAGGACCGGAAATGCCTTGCTTCCGAATCATCAGGAAGTGGAGCAGCATGAACACCGCGATCGCCCAGGGCAACACGAAGGTGTGCAAGCTGTAGAAGCGAGTCAGGGTGGCTTGACCCACCGCTTCACCACCCCGCATCAGTTCGACGATGGTGGAACCCACCACGGGGATGGCCCCAGGCACACCGGACACAATCTTCACGGCCCAGTAGCCCACTTGGTCCCAGGGGAGGGAGTAGCCGGTCACGCCGAAGCTGACGGTAATCACCGCTAGCACCACCCCAGTCACCCAGGTCAACTCGCGGGGCTTCTTGAAGCCGCCGGTCAAGTACACGCGGAAGACGTGGAGGATCATCATCAGCACCATCATGCTGGCGGACCAACGGTGGATGGAGCGAATCAACCAGCCAAAGTTAACGTCCGTCATTAGGTACTGAACGGAGCTAAAGGCTTCGGTAACCGTCGGCTTGTAGTAGAAGGTCATCGCAAAGCCGGTGGCGAACTGGATGACGAAACAGGTCAGGGTAATCCCCCCCAGGCAGTAGAAGATACTGACGTGGGGAGGGACGTACTTACTGGAAATGTCATCGGCGATCGCCTGCACTTCCAGTCGTTCGTTGAACCACTGATAAGCTTTTGAATTCGTTACTTGCTTTGTAAACATGAAGCGGGCAGCTAAATAATCTACGCAGTGCAGTCTTTAAGAATGTAACACAGTTAAAACAGTCCCTAGCCCTTTGGGGGCTTAGGATTCATGGGATTTGGCCGGACTGAAAGCCAGAACCAGGATGGTGACCAGTCCTCAGGATCAGGGGCGATCGCGGGGGATCTGTCTGAAAGTTTGTTACAAAGCTTCATGTATTTATCCCGCGTCCCATCATGGATGACAGCCCTAGTGTCTGGGGGCTACCGTCTACAACCATCCGTCTACAATCAGGGGTATGGCAAAGCAGGTTGCACGCTGGTTCAGCATTTTGATGGTGATGGTGGCCTTGGTGCTGGGGGCTCCATCGTCGGCCCAGGCTCTCACCGATGGCCATCAACTGGTGTCTGAGGTGTGGCGCATTGTCAATCGCGCCTACGTTGATGAAACGTTTAACCACCAGAATTGGTGGTTTGTGCGTCAGCATTGGCTTCAGCAGCCCTTAGCGACCCCTGCCGAGGCCTATGCCGCAGTGGACGACATGTTGTCGAGTTTGGGGGATCCCTACACTCGATTTTTGACCCCTGAGAAATACCGCAGTTTGCAAACCAATACCGCCGGGGAGTTGACGGGGGTGGGGTTGCAAATTGCGAAGGATGAAAAGGACGGGGTGCTTCAGGTGATTGCCCCGGTGGAGGGCTCTCCGGCGGAAACCGCTGGCTTGCAGCCCCGCGATCGCATCCTCGAAATTGACGGCACCGCCACCACCACCCTCACCCTAGATGAAGCGGCCCAGCACATGCGGGGACCCGTGGGTAGCCAGGTAACCCTGATGGTGGCACGGCCTGGGCAGGCCCAAGTGCAGCGGGTGCAGGTGGTGCGCGATCGCATTAGTCTTAACCCCGTCAGCTTTGAGTTGAAACCCTTGGAAAACGACGGGGCGATCGGCTATATCCGCCTCAGCCAGTTCAACGGCAATGCGGTGGCGGGGGTGGCGGCGGCTGTCCGCAGTTTAGAGGCGGCGGGTGCCCAAGCCTATGTGCTGGACCTGCGCAACAACCCTGGGGGACTGCTGACGGCGGGCATTCAGATTGCGCGGCAGTGGCTAGCGGAAGGCACCATCGTCTACACCGTCAACCGTCAGGGGGTGCTGGATAGCTACGAAGCGGATGGGGTGCCCTTGACCCAGGCACCGTTGGCCGTGTTAGTCAATGAAGGTACCGCTAGCGCTAGCGAAATTTTGGCCGGGGCCTTGCAAGATAATCGGCGGGCGGTGCTGGTGGGCGATCGCACCTTTGGTAAGGGCTTGATTCAATCTCTATTTGATCTCTCGGACGGGTCTGGCTTGGTGGTAACCGTGGCCCGCTATGAGACCCCCGCCCACCACGACATCAACCGTCGGGGCATCCGGCCCGATAAGCGGGTATCCCTGGATCCCATCCGACGCGACCAAATTGCCACCGCCGCCGATACCCAATACCAGGCCGCTGTGGACCTGTTAGCCCAACAATTGGTGGGGCAGCGTGTCGCCTAAACGCCGCACTTACCACGATCCCCTACATGGGGCCATCACCCTGGATCACCAGGACCCCGTTGAAGCACTCCTCATTGACCTGATCGATACGCCGCCGTTTCAGCGGCTGCGGCGGATTCGCCAGTTGGGACCCGCCAGCCTCACCTTCCATGGGGCCGAGAGTTCCCGCTTTACCCACGCTTTGGGGGTGATGGCCCTGGCCCGTCGGGCCTTTGATGGGCTCATCCGGCGCTACCCCCCATTGGCAGATCATCGGGCCACGGTGCTCTGCGCCGCCCTCCTCCACGACATCGGTCACGGTCCCTTCAGCCATGCCGCTGAGGATTTATTCCACTTCCACCATGAGACCTGGACCCGTCGTCTGGTGAAGGAATCGCCGCCTCTGCGATCGCGGTTGGATCGCTACAGCCCCGATTTGGCCGCCGCCATCGATCAGGTCTACACCCACACCCACCCGCTACCCCTGGTGTGGCAGTTGGTGTCCAGCCAGCTAGACTGCGATCGCCTCGATTACTTGATGCGGGACAGCTACTTTACGGGGGCCTCCTATGGCCATCTCGATCTCGATCGCATTCTCAACGCCTTAGATTGGGACCCCGCTACCGGGGAATTGGTGGTGCGGGCCAAGGGGTTAGCGGCGGTG
>JAQCHG010000083.1 GCA_027619675.1 Cyanobacteriota bacterium | reverse complement strand
AGGCGCAAACAGGCCAACCCCATCGGGCTGATGTAGGCAAAGAGCCCCTTCGCCAGGGCTGATCCCGCCTGGATTGAGACCATCGCCAACAGCAGTAGCCAGATCGGAGAAGATAACCGGATTTTTAACCGTGTCAGCGTCATCGTGAGTCAGCCCATCAAAACACCCCAGTTGGCGGGAGCAACGCGAAGCGGGGCGGCCAGTGCAGTCCGTTAAACCTTAATTTCAGCGGGCCATGGCAGCGTCTCCTCAGTATCCTAGAAGCGCCTGAGTGGAGGGAGCGCCATGGCCTGGTTTGTCAAAATTGAGCGGGGAATTGTCAATAAGGCAATGTTTGACCAATTTGTGCCCGCCCATGTTGCTTACGTGCGAGACCTCATTGCCCAAGGTCACCAAGCCCGCACTGGATACTGGGCTGAATACGGGGGCGGTATGCTGGTATTTCAGGCGGCATCGCGATCGCAGGCAGAGGCGATTGTCGAGCAAGACCCCCTGGTTAAAAACCGCTGTGTGGAGTACGAACTCCACGAATGGCGCATCGTGGTGGAATAGAGGCAAGTATGGCAGAGTACGGCGACGACGGCTACAAACTGCTGAGCGACAACCGTCAGGCTCGTCACCAGTATGAGGTCCTCGACACCTTTGAGGCTGGTGTCGAGCTGCGGGGTACAGAGGTGAAGTCCATTCGGGCGGGCAAGGTCAACCTCCGGGATGGTTATGCCCAGGTGCGGGACGGCCAAGTCTGGCTGCAAAACGTCCACATTTCCCCCCACGGCAGCACCATCCAGGCCTATAACCACGATCCCACCCGATCGCGGCGACTACTGCTCCATCGGGAGGAAATCCGCAAGCTGATCGGCAAGGTGGAGCAACAGGGCCTCACCCTGGTGCCGCTGAAAATCTACCTGGTGCGGGGCTGGGTGAAGGTGACCCTGGCCCTGGCTAAGGGGAAAAAGCTCCACGACAAGCGCGAAAGCCTCAAGCGCAAGCAAGAAAAACGGGAAATCGATCGCGCCCTCAAGAGCCGCTAGCCACCCTCCACAGGGCAGATGAGGCCGATGTAATCCCAGCTTCAGCGGTGGAAGCGAACCCTGACCAATTCCTAGTGGGTCATTTGACCCATGGGTACGCTGCGGCGAAAGTCACAGTCTCCTTGGCTCCCTTGCCCCTCCGCTCCCCCACTCCAGGAAAACGGTTGGCAACGTTACGCTGCGCGGTCAAGGGGCTGGCACCTGGCAACCATGGGCCTCAAATGCCGCCACCACCTCCGGCGCACGATGGGTATAGAACCCAGATGTGGCTGGATCTCGCAGAGGCCCTGGATGGCTGTATTCATACAGGCTGGCCTCATCAGCCGCGACGACAATACTGCCCAAAAACTCCCCCGCCAGAATTAAAACTGTGCCGCTATCGGTGTATAGGGCACCATCGATGATCATCCCCCGCTGAAATTCACTGCCCCCCAGGTAGGTGTCAATGATGCAGACGGTGCCGGGAGTTGCGGTGGGAAAAATCGCCAGGGACTCTTCAATGGCCGTCCAATCTCCCAAAAAGGCTGCCACCTCAGCATCCACCTGAGACCAAGCGGTGACCATGGCCTGCCGTTGCCCCCAGGCTTCTGGGGTACGCCAATCGGTGTGAAAGCCCGAGAGCAGCAATTGGGGAATGGCTTGGCCCAACTGCGTCCGTAGGGACTCAATTTCTGCCACCGTGGCGTAACGCTCAAAGGGGATCGTCTCCGTTTCGGCACCTGGGTCAATGTGTGCCAACCCTGGGGATAGGGGGAGACCAAGACAGGCCAAACAGAGGGTGGCGATGGTCGAAGCCCGGTCCTTGCGGACCATCGCCCATGGCATCTTCATGGCGGGGTTCCTCGTGCGTGCCGTGTTGACTTCACGGCTATCATCCCCAGTTCCGCCCCCCATCCAGAAATTGGGCCGTGGGGCGGCTGGCCCAGTAGTCTCTATGCCCAGGACACGCCGCTCCAACCCCATCCGTCAGCATCCGCCTCAGTTCAAGATGGTGGTCAGTCCAGGATGGTGGCCTGATCCAATGCCGACACTACTTGAGCGTAAATTTCTTCCGCATGGTCGGGGGTATTGCCGATGCTGGTGATGCCCAGCTTGCCGTATTCCGACAGGCAACCCATTAGGTGAAAGGCGGCTCCGGTGCCTTCCACACTGTTGAAATGGAGGCGCTTGCTGACGATGATGTCCATCAGATCGCTGGGCAGCAGGCCGCGATAACAGGGCTTTTGTAAGTTGTCGGAGGCGCGGTAAAACTTGGTCTGGCCCTTACGGGTGTAAAACAAGCCATCCTGGGGGTTGTATTCCCCTTCTGTCAGCAGTTTCAGGGCCATGAAGGGGTGGGTGGTGCCCCCCTTGCGCAGGTTAATTTCGATCGCCTGCAAGTCCCAAGTTAGGGGTTGCTCCGGTCGTTGGACGGCGATGAAATCCACCCCGTACCGCTCTAGGGCTCCCTTGGCGGCTAGGTTTTCGCCAATGGCTTGACCCATGGCCTGAATGGACAGGCGATAGTGGGCATCAGCGGGAAAGGAGCAGCCTAGGAAAATTTGGCCGTCGGGTCCCCCCAGGATTTGATCATGGGTGGAGAGGATATCCACGTCCCCAAGGGGGCTGATCCGCCCTTGAACGCTGGGCGATCGCTTGTGATCCCCTTCCACAAATACCTCGGCGATCGCCCCCAACTGGTGGATTTTCTGCTCAAAAATTGGCCAAGTTTCCGTCACGCACTGAAAGCGGAGCTGTTGGAGGGCCGCCACGATCCCCTGCACCCGCTGGCTATGGGGGCTGCTACCGGGGGCCAGGTGTGCCAAGGGGCGTAGATCCAGCAGGGCATTACCTTCCCCCGAAAAGCCCTGGTTGAGTTTGATCACCAGTCGCTGCACCTGGGGATTGCGTTCCCACAGGTCAGCGGTCACGTCGGCTAGGTCATCGGCATTGCCCACCAACTCGGTGCCATCGGGATGGGGCACCCCGCATTCCGCAAAGATTTGACGGCTGCCGCTCTTGGTGCCCCAGTACAGCAGGTCTGGATCTAGGGCCAGCAGGGGAATGCCCAAACTCAGGGCCAGTTGCCGCTCTAAGGGGGTGGAGTTAAAGCAGACCATGTAGGCCCATTGCAGGTCTAGGGTTTCCCGCAGTTTTTGCAGCAGGCGTGGACGCTCTAGCAGCTTTTGGGTGAGGGGCTTATGGGAGGTGTCGTAGGTGGAAAACAGGGTGAGGCGATCGCGGGCATGGGAACTGGGAATACCAGGCAGCAGCTCCAGGTAATAATCCACGATGCTGGGATGCAGGGGCTGGGAGGTGACGTAAATCAAGCGGGTTTTGGGGTTCCGCAGCCGAATCAACGAAAACAGCAGCCGCTCTTCGTAGTAATGGACCCCCGCAATTTTCTGCAGCTCCGCTTGGTCAAGGCTGAGGGAAGGGATGACTAGGACTTGGCAATCGCGGGCATCAAACTGATCGGAGGGTCGCCACAGTTCGCTGAGGTGGGCCTGGAGTTTTTGAAACTGGACCGCTTGCTGGGGCGAAGGGGGCGGATTAGGAACCATAACACCCGCATGTTTTCAAAATGGGCTGTGGAAATTTTAAGGTAGCTTGGAAAATGAGGCACCATCCCGTATCAAGGGCGACGTTTGGATCCCAACGGAATTGAGTCCCCACGAAAAAAGACACGGGATAAACCCCGTGTCTTTACAATGCACCCTAATACGCAAGTCGTCGCTAGTAAATGGCGCTATGCGCCCTGAACCCCTAACTAAGGTTCGGTTTGTAAGGCTTGAGGCTGGAGGAAGTCGATCATTTGGTCAATTCCCCGCTGAATGCGGCGAGTGACGGTCATGGGGCTAACGCCAATGCGTTCGGCCACTTCCTTACGAGACAGACCTTTAAAGAAGACAAACTCAATGGCAGAGCGGGTCTTTTCTTCCAGTTGGGCCATCGCCCGCTGGAGCTGCTGGCGATCCTCTTCCAGAACCTGCATGGACTGATAGTAGTTGTCCGGCAATGTATCCCCGAGGGTAATGCTGGAATCAACCTGATGACAGACCGTGGCATCGAGGCTCAGAGGCATCCGGTTCTTGTTGGCCAGCTTGACTTCACGCCATTCTTTTACCGACACGGAGAGGGCCACTGCCATCTCATGGTCACTGGGCTGACGCCCCAATTGGCGAATCAGCTCGCCCTGGCATTTCTGAGCTTCTTTTTGTAGATCCTGCCAGCGGCGGGGAATCTTAATAGTGGTGCCGCGATCGCGTAAGAAATGCAGCATTTCTCCACGGATATAGGGCACGGCAAAGGAACTGAAGGCGCAGCCTTGGCTGGGGTTAAACCGCTCAATGGCGCGAATCAGGCCCAGGTAGCCGATTTGCTCTAGATCTTCATAGGGTTCTGAGCATTGGTGACTAATCCGGTGAGCAATTTTCCGAACCAGTCCAGCATTCAGACGGACTAGGCGATTACGCAGACTGATGGAGGGCTCTTGCTTGTAGGCCATGAGCAGCTCCATGCCGCGAGAGCGAATGGAAGAGGTCGAAGTAGCCATAATTCTTTGAATTACCTTGCGTTAGAGCGACTTTGTTCCAAGAACTGAATCTATTGTCTGCATCTGGCCTGCCAGCAACCATCGTTGGATCACGGGACTGAGAATAAAGCCCCTAAAAAGTCTCCGTATATACGCGGATTCGGTTTTCCGCCAAAACTGCTCCAGGTTGGTATATAAGGGTTCTGGCTCATCTCAGTGGTCGGTTATTCCCCTCCGTAGGATTACGTGTGTACTGAAATGCCCTCCTTTCCACATCCAGGAAGGGAACTGGAAGCCGTGATAAACCGATGCTAAATCCCCATGCCGATACCCGATCGCCTCCTTGATTCCCTCCGCCGGGGTGCCCTGGCGCTACTGACCAGTGTGCTGTTTGCGGGCAGTTTCATTGCGGGTAAATACACCACCGCTGAACTCGGTCCCCTGACCACGTCCCTGCTGCGCTATGGGATTGCCAGTGGGCTATTGGCGGTGCTGATGGCCCGATCGCCCCAGGGGTTTAAGCCGATCGCCCGCCAGGACTTCCTCCCGATTGTCCTGCTGGGGACCTTCGGGGTGCTGGGTTATCACGCCTTTTTCTTTGCCAGTTTGCGCCATACCGCTGTGGCCAATACGGCCCTGATCAATGCCTTTAACCCCGTGGTGACGGGGCTGCTGGCGGCGCTGTTTCTGCGGGAGCGGCTGGCCTGGATGCAGTATTTGGGGGGGGCGATCGCCTGCCTGGGGGTCTTGGTCCTCCTCACCCAGGGCAACCTGCCCCAACTGCTGGCCAGCGGCATCAACCTGGGGGATGGGCTGATGCTGGCGGCGGTGCTCTGTTGGGCGATTTATTCCCTATTGATCAAGCAGTTGAGCCAACGGTACTCGGGGCTGGCCCTCACCTTTTATGCGGCGGTCAGCGGTTGCTTGCAGTTGCTCGTTCTGGCCAGTTGGGAGCGATGGTGGCAACAGCTCGGCACCCTCTCCCCCGCGTCGCTGATCGCCTTGGCCTACATGGGCATTGCCGCCTCAGGGGTGGGCTATCTCTTGTTTAACCTCAGCGTGGAGCGCATTGGCCCCACCCGCACCGCCAGTGTGGTTTATGGCGGGGTGCCGGTGTTTGTGGCGATTTTGGCGGGGCTATTTTTCCAAGAGGCGATCACCCCCACCATGGGGGTCAGCATGGGATTGATTGGGCTGGGGGTGCAGTTTGTATTGCGATCACCCTAGGGACAATACAAAGTGTCGCGGGTGTTGTTGCCGGTGACGGCGTTGGTGCCCTCGGCCATCTCACACAGCAGGTCGATGGTGCGTAGATCCAGCATTACATCGGTGAAGTCTGTGCCATTGATATTGGCTTTACGGAAGTCAGCGTTGAAGGCGTAGGACCCGGTCAAAATCGCATTGGTGAGGTTGGCGCGGATAAACCGCGCCCCATCCAGGGTGGCCCCCCGCAGATCGGCCCCTTCGAGATTGGCCTTGACCAGGTTGGCGTCAAACATCCGCACCCCTTGCAGATTCACCCCCCGCAGATCGGCCTCAGCCAAGTCGGCGCGGGTGAAGTCATTGCCCCGCAGGTCTTGGCCCGAGAAATCCGACATGCGTAGATTTTGCCGGTCAAAACTCTCGGCTTGGGCCGGGGCGATCGCCACCATCACCCCCACCAACACCACCAATAGACTGAGTAAAAGAGACTTCGCGATCGCCCGCATAGCTGTAATCCCCATGGCACTGCCCTTGTCATCCAACCCTTACTGATATTGATCCTAATGGCCAGGGGGGACGGTTTGACAAGCGCTACGCAAATCGAGCCATAGGATAGGCTTAAACAGCCTGCCCCGTACCATTGCCGCTATGGCCAAGCCCGCTGTTTTATTTTCCGGTGACGAAAATTACGGTGCCCTGCTGGATGGCCTCAAGGCCCAGATTCGCAAGTCTCAGGTCAAGGCGGCGCTGGCGGTTAACCAAGAGCTGGTGCTGCTCTATTGGCAGATTGGCAGCGAAATTCTCACCCGGCAGCAGGCCCAGGGCTGGGGCGGCAAGGTAATTGATCGGCTGGCCAAGGATTTAAAGCAGGAATTCCCCGATATGCAGGGGTTTGGCTCCCGCAACCTCAAATATATGCGGGCCTTTGCCGATGCCTACCCTGAGCTTGAATTTGTGCAGCAGCTTGCTGCACAAATTCCCTGGGGCCACAACTGCCTGTTGCTTGACAAACTCAAGGACCCGGTTGAGCGCCGTTGGTATATGCAGCAGACGGTGACCCATGGCTGGAGCCGGAATGGGTTGGCCCTCCAGATTGAAGGGGGTCGCTATGGCAAGGAGGGAAATGCGATCACGAATTTTGAGCACACCCTGCCCGCGTCTCAGTCTGATCTGGCCCAACAGCTGATCAAGGACCCCTACAATTTTGATTTCTTAACCCTGAGCCAAGACTTCCAGGAGCGGGAGATCGAGCGGGGACTGGTGGATCGCATCCGTGACTTTTTGCTGGAGTTGGGGGTGGGGTTTGCCTTTATGGGGAGCC
>JAQCHG010000082.1 GCA_027619675.1 Cyanobacteriota bacterium | reverse complement strand
TGCGCACCTTCGACTCCGCCCGCGAAGATTGGAAATTAGATGGGGAACTGGTTAGCCAACTGAAGCAGTTGGGCAAAGCCAATGGCTGTAGCTTCATGACCACGCTGCTGGCAGGGTTTGAGGTTTTTCTCTATCGCCTGACTGGGCAGGCGGATCTGACGGTGGGTATTTCCGCCGCAGGGCAAGCGGCGCAAGGGCTCTACCATCTGGTGGGCCACTGCGTAAACTTGCTGCCGATCCGTAGCCAGATTGATCCCCAGCAGCCTGTTCAAACCTACCTGCAACGGCGGCGGTCAGCCCTGTTGGATGCCTACGATCGCCAACAGTTCACCTTTGGCAGTTTGGTGCGGCGCTTGGCGCTGCCTCGGGATGCCAGTCGCATTCCCTTGGTATCCGTTACCTTCAACCTGGATCAAGCGCTGGATCCCCAGCAATTGCGGTTTGAGAGACTCGACGCTACTCTGGCCTCCAACCCTCGCACCTTTGAAAATTTTGAGCTTTTCATCAACGCCACAGAAGCCCAGGGCCAAGTCACCCTAGAGTGCCAGTACAACAGCAACCTGTTCCAGCGGGACACGATTCAGCGCCGTCTGGCAGAACTGGAAACCCTATTGCGGGGCATGGTTCAGAACCCGCAACGGGAGATCGCCCAGCTACCGTTACTCCCTGAGTCAGAGCAAACCTTACTCAATCAGTGGCATCAGCAAGGTGACCCCAAGGCGATAGATCTGCCGATTCATCAAAAGTTTGAGCAATGGGCTAGTCAAACGCCGACAGCCCTAGCCATGGTTGGGGAAGGCCAAACCTGGACCTATGGCGAGGTGAATGCCCGGTCTAATCAACTTGCCCACCATTTGCAATCTTTGGGCATTGGTATCGGCAGTCTCGTGGGCATCTGCATACCGCGCTCCCCCCAGATGGTGATGGGCATTTTAGGCATTCTCAAAGCGGGTGCAGCCTATGTCCCCATCGACCCAGACTATCCGCCTGAACGTCAGCAATACATGCTGACGGATGCCGGGGTTGATCTGCTTTTAGTACCCGCCCATGGGCAAGACAATAGTCTCAATTCTTCCCTACGTCGATTGGAACTCGACCCTGACTGGACTGAGTTGTCATCGTATCCCACGCATAACTTAGGAACAGACATGACAGCCAATCCTTTGGCCTACGTCATGTACACCTCCGGCTCGACAGGGAAGCCTAAAGCCGCCAACATTACCCATCGAGGTTTAGCTAACTATTTAGCCTATGCCAGCCAACGTTATTACACCCAAACCCTAGGCGGAATTGTCAGCTCATCATTGGCCTTTGACGGAACCTTGACGACATTGCTGGGGCCACTGTACGCAGGAAAAACGACATCCCTGCTACCAGCAGGACAGCATGAGATAGACACCCTCATTCAAGCTCTCCGCACCGAAACTCAACCCTGGGTTTTCAAAATTACCCCAGCTCACGCAGAAACCATTCTGGGGTTAGTCGGGCAACATGAAATTAGTCAGATTCCGCACTTAGTTGTAATGGGAGGCGAGCAACTTAGAACCGATCTTGTCCTCATCTGGAAGCAAACGCTGTTGCCGCAGGCCAGCTTCTTTAACCAATATGGACCAACGGAAACCGTGATTGCCTGCTCAAGCTACGCCATTGCAAGCTTAGAGGACATTCCTCAAAATCACCCGGTGGTACCTATTGGCAAGCCAATTCAAAATGTTCAGCTCTATGTGTTAGATGCTGTGCAGGCATGTTGTCCTATTGGGGTGCCAGGAGAACTCTTTATTGGCGGCCCTGGTGTTGCTGCTGGATACCATCACAGACCTGAATTGAGTGCGGAAAGATTTGTCAATCATCCCCTTGCTGGATCCTCCGAAAAGCTCTATCGCACCGGTGATCGAGTGCGATGGTTAATGGATGGAAACCTGGAATTTCTGGGGCGGTGTGATCACCAAATCAACCTCAGAGGATTTCGCATTGAACCTGGGGAAGTCGAAGCCGCTATCAATCAATATCCAGGGGTTCAACAGTCCGTTGTCATTGCTCGGGAAGACAGTCCAGGGGATCAGCGTTTAGTCGCCTACGTTGTGACTGACGATAATGCTGGGTTGCCCCTCAGTGACCTCCGCGCCTTTTTGAAGGCAAGCCTGCCCGAATACATGATGCCGTCCGCAGTGGTGACCTTAGAAACTTTACCCCTGACGCCGAACGGCAAGGTAGATCGGAAACAACTGCCTCGCCCAGAAAAGGATGCCAATGCCCAGACCCGTTTCGCGGTGCCGGAAACCGAGACAGAACAGCAAGTTGCCGCCATTTGGTGTGATGTATTGGGTGTCAACGCGGTAGGCCGCCACGACAACTTCTTTGATCTGGGGGGGCACTCCCTGCTGGCGGTGCAGATTGTGGTGCAGTTGCAGCAGGTATTTGCCATTAACCTGCGGATGCCTGCCCTGTTTGAACATCCCACTGTGGCGACGCTTGCCACCCACATTGAGACCATCCGTTGGGCAGCGGCTCCCCCTGCCATGGCCGCTGATGATGATTTTGAGGAGGGCGAACTGTGAACACCCTGAACTTGGAAACCGCCGTGACGGCAGCGTCCTCGCGCCCCCTGACTGACCTGTTAACGGATCTGCGGCAGGCTGGGGTACAGGTGTGGATGGATGGCGATCGCCTCCGCTATAAAGCCCCTAAGGGAGCCCTAACCCCAGACCTAATGGGGGAACTGCGCGATCGCAAAGCCGCTATCATCACCTTTCTCAAAACCGTCGCCGCCGACACCGACCCGGCTCCCACCCTCACCCCGGTCGATCGTCAGCATCCCCTACCCCTCTCCTTTGCCCAAGAGCGGTTTTGGTCCCTAGCCCAGCTCAATCCCCAGAGCCCCGGCTTCAACATGCCCATGGCCTATTGGTTTACAGGCCAGTTGGATCGGGGGGTATTGGAGCAGAGCTTGGCCCGTATTCTGCAACGCCATGAGATTCTGCGCACCACGTTCGCTATGGAAGGGGGGCAAGTGTGCCAACGGATCGCTGAGAGCCTGCCGCTGCCCTTGGAATGGATCGACCTCACCCATGTCCCCCCGGAGGATCGGGAAGCCGTTGCTCAGGATCGCGCCAACCAATTGGCCAAGTTACCCTTCGACCTTGCCCAAGGTCCGTTGGTGCGGTTTCACCTGCTAGCGCTGGAAACTGACAACCACATTATTCTGTGGAATTTCCACAGCATTATCTGCGACGGCACATCTCTAGATCGCTTCTTTCAAGAGTTTGTGGCCCTCTACACCGCCTTTGCCCAGGGGCAACCAGACCCGTTGCCGCCCTTAACCATTCAATATGCTGACTTTGCCCATTGGCAGCGCCAGCAGCTCCAGGGGGAAACCCTAGAACGGTTGCTGGACTATTGGCAGGGGCAGAGCCAAAAGCTGCCTGTGTTGCCCCTACCCACCGATCGCCCCCGCCCCCTGCAACCCTCTAATCAAGGCGATCGCTGTGCCCGTCTGTTGCCCAAGGCATTAAATGACGGGCTCAACGAAGTCAGCCAGGGAGCAGGTACAACCTTGTTTATGACTCTGCTAGCGGCTTTCAAAGTGTTGCTCTATCGCTACACTGGTCAAACCGATCTGGTGGTGAATGCGGCGATCGCCAATCGCCAACAGTCGGGGGTAGACACCATGCTGGGCTACCTCCGTAATACCTTGATTCTGCGCACGTCCTTAACAGGTAGCCACCCTGAAGTCGTGCCCAGTTTCCGCGACATCCTAGAGCGGGTGCGCCAGGTTTCCCTTGCCGCCTACCAACATCAGGATTTGCCCTTCGAGCGTTTGGTGGAAGACCTGCGCCCGGATGGGGTGCGGGGGGGGGCTCCTTTGTTCCAAACTGCTTTTGCCCTCAACCCCCCTTGGAAGGGAAATCAGGGCATCACCTCCCAATGCGATCTACCCGGCGTTACCCTGGGTTCCCTCTTTGGCTATGTGTACATCGGCACCACCAGCTACGATCTGTCCCTCACCATGCGGGAGACCGACCAAGGGCTAAGGCTAGTCTTTGTCTACAACACCCACCTATTCGACCAGATCACGATTCAGCACTTAATTGATCAGTTTCAGGCACTGCTGGAAGGCATTGTGGCGGAGCCAGATGCCCCCATTGATTGCCTACCCCTGATGTCCCCCGCCACCCAGCAGCAAATGGTGGCAGACTGGCCAGAAGCAGTGGTGCTCGATTCCCACCACCAACTGCTACCTACTGGCATTCCAGGCCAGGTGTATTTAACGGAGCAGGGGCGATCTCAGGGGATACTGTCAGTCACTTCGGAATCGCCGATTAACCTGCAACTCAGCCCCGATCAGAACGCGATCACCCTCTACCCCACCGGACAAACTGGCCGCCGCCATGCCAGCGGCACCCTGATCCTCGATGTTGACCGTGGAGCCGAACAACCGCAGCGATCGTCTCCTGTCGCCCCCCGCGATGGCTTGGAACAACAACTGGTCGAACTGTGGGAAGCCACCCTAGGGATCCACCCCATCGGCATCCGCGACAACTTCTTTGAGTTGGGGGGCTATTCCCTACTCGCCATCCGCTTGTTTGCCGACATTCAAAGTCGCTTTGACCAAGACCTCCCCCCCAACCTGCTATTCCAAGCGCCCACCGTTGAGGCCCTAGCTCAGGTCTTGCGCCAAGAGGACTGGATTCCCACCTGGACGAGTATGGTGCCGATACAAACCCAGGGCACCCGTCCGCCCCTGTTTTTCCATGGGGGCGCTGCCGATGCCCTCACCTGGGCCAACGTTGCCCGCCAATTAGGAGCAGACCAGCCTTTCTACGCCTTAGAGCGGCCTGACCTCAATGGATCGCCCTTGGAGGATGACTCTGTTGAAACACTAGCAGCCTTGGCTGTAGCCGACATTCGCACCGTGCAGCCCCACGGCCCTTACTATCTGGCGGGCCACTGCTTTGGTGGCATGGTGATGCTGGCTGTCGCCCAACAGTTGCGGGCTGCGGGGGAAACGGTGGCGTTGTTGGCTCTCGTCGATGCCTACGCCCCAACGGCCATCGCTCCCCAACCGCCAGTGCCTAACTGGCTCTACCGCATCTATCAACGGCTGGATCGGGGACGCTTTTGGCTGCAAAAAACCGCCTACTACTATGGCCCCAGCCAAGGGTGGCAACCGTTCCTGCGGCAGTGGGGCGGGGTCTGGCAACGGGCAGGCCAAAAAGCCGCCTTTAATCGCCAGAAACAGCAGGTGCAGGCCCCAGCACCCACTTCCCCAAGTACCCAGGTCAGTGCTCCCGCCGCTACCCCAACAGCAACCTTGCCCTATGCGGTGCGATATGCCTTCGCGGAAGCTGCCTGTCGCAAGGCCCGCTACACCCATATTCCCCAGCCCTATCCAGATCCCGTTGTGGTGATCCAGCCCAGCCACCTTTTAGAACGGTGGCGTTATGGCTATTTGCAAGGGTGGGCATCCGTGCTGACAGGCCCGGTTCAGATTGAAACCATCCCCGGCCTTACGGGCAATCTTTTCAACCAACAGTCCTTGCCCCCCTTGGTCAATGTGCTCAAAACCCTACTCTGATCAGTCATGGTGCAGCACCTGAAACCTTTAACCACCTTGCGGGGGATAGCAGCACTCATGATTGTGCTGCACCATGCACTGGGCTATTTTCTCACCCCCCTAGGAGCAGCGATCGCCCAGCACAGCCATTTTTTTGAACAGAGTTATCTTTGGGTTGACTTTTTCTTTATTCTCAGTGGCTTTGTGTTAGCCCACGTGTATGGCAAGCGCTTTGCCGAAACCGTTTCGGGCTGGGGGTATCGAGAATTTATCTTTGCGCGCTTTGCCCGCTTATACCCCCTTCACATTGTTATTCTAGGGGGCTTAGTGCTGTTGGAGTTACTACTCAGTTCTACCCCCTTTACAGGTAACCAAAGTCTTATGGGGTTGTTCAGCAACATTTTCATGTTGCAAGGTTTTGATTGGCAGCATCCTCCTTTTTTTAACGGCTGGACTTATTGGAATGAGTCAGCCTGGGCCATTAGTGTGGAATGGCTGATGTATTTGGTATTTCCCTGGGTATTACTGAATGGTTTACGGCTGAAGCGGAGTGGGGCGATCGCCACCGCGATCGCGGCCTACCTAGCCCTAATTAGTGTCACTCTAATCAGTTCAGGAGATCTCAATTGCCTGGGTATTCCTGGTATGATTCGCTGCTTAGCGGAAGCTACCTTGGGCATCTTAATGTATCGATATTACCAAGCCTATGGTCAGGCTTTCAGCCAGCGTATAGCTACCCTTGTCATGATCTTAGCTGTGATAGGGGCCGCTATCATAATGCACACCCGTGCCTATGATTTAATGGCGATTCCCTGCTTTAGCCTACTCATAGTTGCTGCCGCTCGTCTACGCACCACCCAAGGAATTGCGCCCCCACTGCATAGTCGGCTAGGGCTTTATCTCGGCACCCTCTCCTATGGGATTTATATGGTTCACTGGCCCATTCAGGTATTTACCACTGCCCTACTGAGGCCATATTTTGCCACACCCTTAGGTACAGACTGGTCGATGGCCGCTATGGTGTCATTTTTAATGCTGTATTTGTTGATAGTCATCGGACTTGCTGCCTTGGCCTATCACGTTATTGAAGCTCCGTGTAGAACTTGGCTTAGACAAGCAAGCTGGAGTCCCAAAATGCCAAAACCCTCAAGCTCGCTCTCCTGATATCGGGTGGCTAGGCGTATTCAAGCCTGCTGACGGCGATAGTATTGTTGAGTTTTTGTTTCCTGTGAATTGTCGTTTTGCATCTGCCCCATGACCTCTAAAAACTTACTGCTTCCCTCCCAGCTATCAGCCCCCACCCAGGCGGTAGATATTTTGCAAATTGTGCCGCGTTTGCCCCCCCATACCGATGGTGTCGGCGATTACGCCCTCCGTCTAGGGGAGCAACTTTGGCGCGATCGCAGCATTTATTCCCACTTTTTACCTTTTACCCTCGGGCTAGATTACAGTCCCTTAGACAATGGATTTTCCATTGCGAGTCTCTCGGCCCATACATCAGAGGCACTGATGGCGGCA
>JAQCHG010000081.1 GCA_027619675.1 Cyanobacteriota bacterium | reverse complement strand
CAGGATGAGCCCAATTCTGTCGCTGAGGGCGGCACCCCTCCGGATTCCATGAGTTCATCTCACCCAAAGATTGCAAGGATTTCGATGCTATGAGTTCAGGCCCTCTATCCACAACTCCCGTGCCATCTAAAGTTGCCGCAGTTGAGGCCCCGGCATCCGTGATGGCAGAAGCCGCAGGGGTAGCGCTGCGGTCGGTGACCAAGCGCTACGGGTCCGTGGTGGCGGTGGAGAACCTCCATCTGGATATTCCGGCGGGGGCCTATTGTTGTTTGCTAGGTCCCAGTGGTTGTGGCAAAACCACTACCCTGCGCATGATTGCGGGCCACGAAACCATTAGCAGTGGCGACATTTACATTGGCGATCGCAAGGTGAACGGCCTCCCCGCCGCCAAGCGCAACACCGCCATGATGTTTCAGAACTACGCCCTGTTTCCCCACAAAACCATCTGGCAAAACGTGGAGTTTGGCCTCAAGATGAAGGGCATTGCACCCGACGAACGGCAACAGCGGGTGGGGGACATTTTGGAACTGGTGGGCCTGAGCCACACCAGCGATCGCAAGCCCGACCAACTCAGCGGTGGCCAACAGCAGCGCATCGCCCTCGCCCGTGCCCTCGTCAATCGCCCCCGCGTGCTGATGCTGGACGAACCCCTCAGCGCCCTAGACGAAAACCTGCGGGTGCGGATGCGCAGCGAACTGCGCAAAATCCAGAAGCAATTTGGCCTCACCTTCATCCAGGTCACCCACCACGTCGAAGAAGCCTTTTCCCTGTCCGATCAAATCGTGGTGATGGACCACGGCCACATTGATCAGGTGGCGACCCCCACGGATTTGTTCAATCGGCCCGCCTCCCGCTTTGTGGCCAAGTTCATCGGTGACAACAACCTGTTTGAAGGCAAAGTGGTGGGCTCCGTCGCCGACAGTGATGGCCTCGACATTATTGAACTGGATATCCCCGGCATCGGCTCCCTATTCTGCCGGGGGCAGGCCCTCCCCATTGGCAGCACCGCCGCCTGCTCCATCCGGCCAGACCTGCTCACCCTCTTGCCCGCCGACAGCGCTGACGCGCCCCCATCCCCCCAAGCCAACCACATCACTGCCCGCATCGTGGATGTGGAACTCACTGGCTACGTTACGCGGGTGGGGTTACTCGCGGAAGCCACCGGGCAAGAACTGCTCTATAAAGCCCGTACCCTCGACTGGAGCCAAGCGGGCTGGCAGGAAGGGCAACGGGTGACCCTACGGTGGTCCGCCCACGATGGGGTTTTCCTGCCTGACTAGGAAACCAGGAAAGCGCTGGTTTCATTGTTCCTGTAGACATTGTTTTAGGACGATCCATGGCAAACATTTCTCGCCGTCAACTCATGCGTACTGGCCTCGCCGCTGGGGCCGCTGTCGCCGCTGCTCGGTGTGGTGCCCCCCAGGGTACCCCCAATAATCCGGCCCCTGGCCCCGAGGTGAATACCAACCAAATTAAGGATGTCACCCTGCGCCTGATCGGGACTGGGGTGTCTCAGATCAATGAAATCCGCGATAAGGCCCAAGAGGATTTGGGTTTCACCATTGAAATGCGGGCATTGAGCACCGAAGAAAACAACCAAATCGCCATCACCCAGCCCGACCAGTACGACATCTTTGACGGGGAATATTTCAGCCTGCCCCTGGTGGTGCCCTCCGGCAACCTCCGGCCTATCGACATTAAGAAGATCACCGCCTACGACCAGATCGTGTCCTTCTTCCGTACCGGGGAGTTTAACGGCATGCCCGTGGAGAAATCCCAGGGCACCGCTCCTTACCGCGTGATATACCTGAAGTCCGCCGATTCCACGGAATTCTCTGACACCCCGACGGAATTCGCCACCCTGATCCCCTTCCAGTACAACGCCGATACCCTGGGCTACCGCCCTGACTTGGTGGGGCGCACCCTCGAAAGCTGGGGTGAATTGTTCAACGAAGAATTCCGGGGTAAGACCTCCATTCTCGACATTCCCCAAATTGGCATCATGGATGCGGCCATGGTGGCGGAAGCCCTAGGGCTGATGACCTTTGGTGACAAGGGCAACATGACCAAGGCGGAAATTGACCAGATCACCGACATCCTCAAGGAGCAAAAGGCGGCGGGCCAGTTCCGGGCCTTCTGGAAAACCTTTGATGAGTCCGTCAACCTGATGTCCTCCGGCGAGGTGGTGCTGCAATCCATGTGGTCTCCGGCGGTGACGGCGGTGCAGTCCCAGGGCATTGAGTGCATCTATGCTCCCCTGAAGGAAGGCTACCGGGGCTGGGGCGGCGGCATTGGCCTCTCCAAAAACCTGGAAGGGATTCAACTCGATGCCGCTTACGAGTACATCAACTGGATGTTAGAAGGCTGGGTTGGGGCGTTCCTCGGTCGCCAGGGCTACTACAGCGCTGCCCCCGAAACCGCCAAGAAATATATGTCTGAAGCGGAGTGGGCCTACTGGTACGAGGGCAAGGAGGCTACGGAGGATATGGTGGATCCCTTTGACAAGGTGCTGGCTAAGGTCGGCGCTGTGCGGGATGGCGGTTCCTTTGAGGAGCGCTTTGGCAATATCGTTTGCTGGAACTCCACCATGGAGGAAAACACCTACCTGGTGCAGAAGTGGAACGAGTTCATCGCTAGCTAGGGGCTGTCATCCATAGGACTGACGCAAAATACTTCCTCTTTCTCGGTTTCCCGCTGGGGCCAAGGGGTTCAATTCCTGGCTCATCGGTGTGATTGCGTCAGTCCTGATCCATCCTCAGGATCCTTGTTGTATAACGGCTAAGCCCCTAGTTGGATCCTAGGGACGGACGCGGTTATGCTTCCCCAGCAAGGCTTTCACCCTTATATGGATGACGCGCCTTCGAGCGATCGCAGGGCAGGGTGACACCAGATAGACCATGGCCTCAAAGTGGTCGGGGGAACCCCTACCGCCCCTATCTGCTTTCTAACCAGACGCGCCCTTGCGCAAGGGCGATCGCCCCCTCAGTTCGGTTAGTGGCCCCAAGGTCACGCCATCCAAGGAGCACACCACCCAATGACGGTTAAATCTTGGCCAACGCTGAAGCCCTATGTGTTAGCAGCTCCGCAAACGGTGCTATTGCTGACCTTTCTGGTTATTCCGATTTTGCTGATTGGGGTGGTGAGCTTTTGGGAGTTCAACGGCTACTCCATGACCCCCGCCTTTACGCTGAATAACTACATTGGCATTTTCACGTCGGATGTTACCCTCAAAACCTATTTAAATACCTTCAAATTTGTGGGGTTGGTGTGGTTATCGACTCTGATGATTGGTTATCCAGTCGCCTACTTTTTGTCATTTCATGTGCCCAAGCTCCAGTGGCAGGTGCTGCTGTTTTTGCTCTGCACCATCCCGTTTTGGACCTCTAACATCATCCGCATGATTTCCTGGGTGCCCCTGTTGGGGAAGGAGGGTTTGGTAAATCAATTGCTGATGGGGACCGGGTTAATTCAGCAGCCGCTGGAATTTTTGCTGTACTCCGACTTTGCGGTGGTGTTGGGGATGACCCACCTGTACATCATTTTTATGATTGCCCCTATTTTTAATAGTCTGATGCGGATCGATCGCAATCTCGTGACCGCCGCTGAGGATATGGGGGCCTCAGGGTTTGGGGTTTTTAAAGAGGTGATATTACCCCTGTCAGCACCGGGAATCGCCATTGGCTCCATTTTTATTGTCACCCTGGTGATGGGTGAATTTGTCACGGTGCGGCTGATGGGGGGTGGACAAGCTGCCTCCATTGGCAAGTTAATTCAAACCCAAATTGGCAGTGTGCAATATCCCTTGGCGGCGGCCAATGCGATGGTGCTGCTGATTGTGACCCTCATGTTAGTCATCACCATTCTGCGGGTCGTAAATATCCGTAAGGAGCTGTAGAGATGAAGCCCAGATCCCTGACGTTTTACTTATTGGCGGGCTTTTTTGGCTTGTTTGTGCTGTTCCTTTACGGCCCCATGATCACCATTTTTATCCTGTCCCTCCAGGGACCGGATGGTACCTTGACCTTTCCGGTGCGTAGCTTTGGCTTCTATTGGCTGGGGCAGGTGTTTCAAGAACAGCGGGTGGGGAATTTTGTGGAGCCCTTTCAGCGATCGCTGGTGTTGGGGGCCATTGTTACCGCCCTGGCCGCTAGCGTCTCGGTGCTCTCCAGCATGGCCTTTCGGGAACGGTTTCGGGGGTCTACCTGGCTGTTTTACCTCACCATTTCCAGCCTGATCGTCCCCAGCATTTTGATTTCCCTGGGCATTGGTGTGATGTTCCAAGTCTTTGGTTGGTCCACCAATTGGATGACTTCGGGCATGGGGGCGCACCTGTCTTGGACTCTACCCATTGCCTTTTTGATCATGCTGGGCATTTTCAACCGCTTTAACCCTTCCTATGAGGAAGCGGCGCGGGACCTGGGGGCCTCGGATGCCAAAACCTTTTGGGAAGTGGTGTTGCCCCTAATTGCCCCCAGTTT
Source organism: Cyanobacteriota bacterium (assembly GCA_027619675.1). Classification (GTDB taxonomy): domain Bacteria; phylum Cyanobacteriota; class Cyanobacteriia; order Phormidesmidales; family Phormidesmidaceae; genus PCC-6406. The sequence goes on along the minus strand of JAQCHG010000081.1, from coordinate 2,648 downwards.
GATTGGGGTGGGGCTGCTGACCTTTACCCTGTCCTACGACGAATTTACCCGCACGTCCCTGGTGTCGGGGCAGTACAACACCCTGCCCTTGGAAATCTTTGGCATGACCACCAACGTCACGTCCCCGGCCCTGTACGCCCTGGGCACCCTGACTACCCTGTTCTCGTTCTCAATGATCGCGATCGCCTACTTTGCCTACCGCACCCTTTCCCGCCAGCAAAAAACCTAGGGGTTGCCATCCATGACCGCCAGTCTCCTGACTTGGCTTCCATAGCTCGGGGCACCTCGGCTGCCAAGGGCGGGGCTGTTTATCGGTAGGATGACCTGTGTCCCGTTACTGCCGACCCTGTGCTGACTGCATCTCCCGCTGGTCCCCTCGTCATTGCCCTCCGCCCGCCCCAGGGTGACACGGGGGTGACCCTATCCCTAGTGCTGCCCACCTATAACGAGGGGCGCAATTTAGAACCCCTTGTGCAGCAAATTACCGGGGTTTTAGGGCAGGCGATCGCCCCCGCATACGAACTGATTGTGGTGGATGACGACAGCCCCGATCGCACCTGGGAGACGGCGTTGGCCCTCACCGCCACCTATCCCCAATTGCGGGTGGTGCGCCGCCAGGGGGAACGGGGGCTATCGTCAGCGGTGATTCGCGGGTGGCAGGTGGCGCAGGGCGATGTTTTGGGGGTCATTGATGCGGATTTGCAACACCCACCGGAGGTGTTGGTCAAACTGTTGCGGGCGGTGGAGACGGGGGCTGACTTGGCCGTCGCCAGTCGCCATGTGGATGGGGGCGGCGTGAGTGAATGGAGCTTTGCCCGCCGATTTTTATCTCGGGGTGCCCAAACCCTAGGGCTGGTGATTTTGCCTCGGGTGGTGGGGCGGGTGTCAGATCCCATGAGTGGGTACTTTATGGTGAAACGGGCCGCGATCGCCGATGTGGAGATGAACCCAGCGGGGTACAAAATTCTGCTGGAGGTGATTGGGCGGGGGCGCATCCATGACATTGCCGAAGTGGGCTATGTCTTTCAAGAGCGAGTAGCTGGGGAAAGCAAGGTGACGTGGCGACAGTATGTGGATTACCTGCGCCATTTAGTGCGCCTGCGATCGCGGGGGCGTCTCGCCCGTCTGCGGGAAAAATTTCCCATTGATCGATTTTTGCGATTTGGAGTGGTGGGGTTCAGCGGTTTGTTTGTGGACTACACCATTTTCTTCCTGCTATTTAGCCAAGTGGGGTTGGGCCTCACCACCAGCAACATCCTGTCAGCAGAAACCGCCATTATCAATAATTTTATTTGGAACGATGCTTGGACCTTCGCCGACTTTGCCCAGCAGCAATTGGGATGGCCCGCCCGCCTCAAGCGCTTCCTTAAGTTCAACCTAATTTGCTTGGCTGGGTTATTTCTCAACACTTTATTGGTGAATATATTTTTCAATGTTTTCAGCATTAATGCTTATCTGGCTAAATTCTTGGCGATCGCCATCGTCACCCTTTGGAACTTTTGGGTCAACCTCAAACTGAGTTGGCGCGTTACTGAGCCACCCAAATAAAGGGGGCCATAATCTCTCACCCCGTCCCCAAGCCAGCCAAAGGAAACACCCGGTCCAGACACCCCCTCAATGGCCTATATCCGTAGATGCTTAGCCTAGATCCTCGGCATTTACGGGGGGGGCAAGGGCAGCCTCCGTGAAGTTACTGAAGTGACGTTTCCGCACATTTTCACTGCCGACTTTCTGGGGAAGTAGCTATATTTTTTCTGGGAATTTGTCAATACTAGATAGGCTAACAGGCCGATACCCGCATCTAACGCCTATGCACCTGTTCGCTCGCTGTCATCTCGTTACTAACACTGCCTAATTGATATGCTCACCAGACGAAACTTTACACGATTGTCCTTTGTAGGACTAGGCGTAGGGTTAGCCAACTGTTCCGCCAATACCCATCTCACTGCTCTCAATACCGGGCAATCTAAAGAGAATATTGATTTAAGCATCTGGTGGGAGCAAGGATTCTTACCTGAGGAAAACGAACAGGTCGTTCAGGTTGTCAAGCGTTGGGAGCAGCAGTCTGGCCTAACGGTCGATTTAAAATTTCTCCCTGTTGCCCTCATGAACCAGCAGTTGAATCAACTGCTAGAGGAAGGGGATACAGCCCATTTACCGGACATCGTTTATTCCATTGGCATTGACGCCAGTTTGGCCCCGAAACTGTCTTGGCGCGATCAGCTACTGGACCTATCGGATGTGGTGTTAGGGGCTCAAGGCCGCTATACCCCAGTGGCCCTGTCCCAGGTGTTTTATCGCAACCAAGTCCTAGGGGAACGGAGCTACTATGCCCTGCCCCTATGGCAGGCAGAAGACTACATCCATTACTGGCGACCCTTGATTGAGACCTTGGGCTATGGTCCAGAGGATGTACCCATGGGGTGGGAACCGTTTTGGCAATTTTGGCAGTCGGCCCATACCCAACTGCGATCGCGGGAATATCCTGACATCTATGGGGTTGGGCTGTGTATGTCTGCCATTGGGTTTGATACCTACACATCCTTTTTGATGTTTTTAGATGCCTACAACGTTGAGGTTATCAACAACGAGGGTGAATTTTTGCTGGCAGCCCCGGAAAATCGCCAGCGCATGGTCACGGCCTTAAC
>JAQCHG010000080.1 GCA_027619675.1 Cyanobacteriota bacterium | reverse complement strand
TGCCGGTTACCCCGCTGCGGACATCGGCAGCACCGCCACTGGCGTCCTGGTGGGCGATCGCCTCCAGGTCAAGGTCCTTTCCCGCAGCGACGACTTTGGCCCCGAGGACCGCGCTGCCTGGATTGAAAAATTCGACTTGGCGGGGCTGGAGTCCCTAGTGCCCTAGGCTGTCATCCATAACCGTCAGCATCCTGGTGGCGAACTGGTGACAGACCACTAGCCCCAGGACAGTAGCAGGCTATGTTGGGTTTCGCCAACGCTCCACCCAACCTACAAATTTAGAATTGACAGACCGCTGGCCCCAGAGCAGGCAGGGGTGGCCATGGTTGCCCAACCCTGCTTGCCCTGGAATGGATGACGCACCCCGATACCGCCTTTAGTCCTTTACGGCTTCCATGCCCTTGATGCCATGAGCAAATCCATCTATGAACTGGTTGACGAGCTGCCCAGCCGCAACCTCACCGTGTTTGCCCTCAAGTCCCTCGATACCTTTCTGCCAGGGCAATGGGATAACCCCGTGGGTTTTGAGCACACCATCCGCGTCGTCACGCGGGAACGGGATGACGCCCTGATTCAACAAATTGGCGAGCGGGCGATTCAGCTCTATAGCGATCGCAAAGAAGGCTATCAGCGTGCCCTGTGGCTCTACCAAACCATTGACAACACCGGCAGCGCCCTGGGCACCGCCGCCCTGGCCAATAAGGTGGGGGAGAAGGTCCCCCTGTTGGGCTTTTTGAACCGCATTACCCCCAAACCCGAAAAAGCCCAAACCATTGACCTGTCCCTAAAACTGGTGACGGAAGTGGTGGCCTTTTGCCACATCAACGGTTTACCAGGGGATAGCCTGCGGGACTTTGTGCGGGCGCTGGGGGACTACAGCGGCGAAGCCCTGATGCGGATGGCGGCCCTGGTGGCCTTTGACGGCATCGTGCCCCTGGGTCCCAACTTCATCAAGTCGGTGCAGGCGGGCATCGATAAACTGACCCCCGATGACCTCGAAGACAACCAAGCCTTTAAGCGCATCCGCCAGGGTTTACCGGGGCAGTCCACGCGGGAACACCTACGGTTCATCGAGCAAAGCTTCGATGCCACCAAGGGCTGGATGGGGGATTTTGTCACCAGCAAGGGGCTCACCCGCGAGAAGATTTCTAAAAACCTCCAGGGCTTTATCGACTTTGCCGATGACAAAGCCGACTACCTGGGGGCGTTTTTAGACATGTCCACCAACTACTACGAGCACACGGGCATCCAAACCCTGGCCCATCGCTTGATTGAACGGGCGGTGGCGGAAATTTAGCGGTGCCATGTCCCCCCGTCCCCCTGCCCTGTGCCCTGGGCGGGGGAGAGCGGGGCGGATGCTGATTCCTCCAGGAAGACCCGACGAGGCTAACGTTCTAACCCCCGTCCCGGCTGGTAAGATTTGTGGCCGCTATTGGGCTGCCGTATCGGTGCGTCGGGTATTGCCCCCTTTCACCCAGCCCTCTTGTCCGGTGCTGGGGATGCGCACATTCAACCATTCCCCATCGTCACTGGTTTTCAGCACAACCAGGACCGTGTTGTTGTCGAGGCCACCAAGGCGATCGAATTCTGTGCCGGGTCCGGAGCGCAGCACTAACCCAACGGGCTGGTTGACCACAGCCTCATAGCTGCCGGGGGGCAGGTCTACAGCGGGCTCGGGCTCCTCGGGGGCGGGGGCAGCAACCTCGGGCACCGTGGGGGTACTGGCGGCTGGATTGGTGTCTGGGGACGCGATCGCCGGGGCATCGTTCTCAAAGACGGGTTTGGGGGGCAGCACCGAGAGCTTGGCCATAAAGTATCGGGCCGTGGCCACCCCCGCTAGGGAAAACAGCACAATCGCCAGGGTGATACCAGCAACAAGCTTAGAGAGTCCAATCAGACATCCTTTCATGGCCACGGGGGGAACTTAACCCTTGAGTTATAGCAATCGGTGGGCATGTCATCAATCACTCACGGAATTCCGACAGCCCCCGCTGTCTGGGGCGGAAGTCGCAGCCCCAGGGCTCCCTGGCCCCTGCCCTCCCCCCCAGGCAACGGTTGACAACTTGACGCCGGGCCGACCTAGTCCTCAGGCCGTAACCGCTGGTTTAGTTTGGCCTGAAGGGAACCACTGCGGGAGGCCAAGCGGGCTCGTCCCGCTGCGGCCCAGTTTTGCAGAGCCTCGATTTGGTCTTGGGCGGTGCGGGCGAGGGGAATCATTTGACTGGCGGCCTCCAAAATGTCCTCTGTGGTGAAGTCACGCCCCTGACTAAAGCCAATGTGCATGGCTTCGATAATGGCCTGCTCAATCTCAGCCCCGGAAAAGTCAGGGGTTTCATAGGCTAAGCGAGACAGGTCGTAGGTCTGGAGATTGTGGGCTCGCAGACGGGAGAGATGTACCTCAAAAATGGCGCGGCGTTCCTCTTGGCTAGGCAGACCCACAAAGAAAATTTCATCAAAGCGGCCCCGTCGCAGCATTTCTGGGGGCAATGCCTGAATGTTGTTAGCGGTGGCCACCACAAATACCGGGGAGGTTTTTTCCGCCAGCCAGGTGATGAAGGTGCCAAACACCCGGTTGCTGGTGCCGCCATCTCCCCGGCCATCGACACCGGAGAAGGCTTTGTCGATTTCGTCAATCCACAGCACACAGGGGGCTAGGGCTTCACTGAGCTGAATCATCTGGCGGGTGCGGGACTCCCCCACGAGACCCGCAAACAGGCGGCCCACGTCTAGCCGCAACAGGGGCAGATGCCAGTGGTGGGCGATCGCCTTAGCGGTCAGGGACTTGCCCGTCCCCTGAATCCCCACCAGCAGCAGCCCCCGAGGGTGGGGCAGCCCGTACTGACGGGCTTTGGCAGAAAAGGCTTGACCCCGGCGCAATAACCAGTCTTTCAGGTTGTCTAAACCGCCGATGTCGGAAATCTGTTCCGTGGCGGGGTAAAAGTCCAAAATCTGGGTTTGGCGAATGGTCTGGCGTTTTTCCTCCAGTACCAAATCGATATCTTCGGTGCGGAAACTGCCGTGGGCGGCAATGCCCCGTGCCAGCACCCGCCGAATCCGTTCAATAGAAAGGCCCTGGCACGATCGCACCAAGTCCTCCGTTTCGCGATCGCCCAGGTGGCTCCCGCTAGCGGCCAGGAGTCGCGTCACCTCAGTGCGAATTGCCTCCACACCCGGCAGGTCGAAACTGACGACCGTCACCACCTCCGTCAGGTCGTCAGGGATGGCCACCTGGGGGGCCAAGATAATCAAATTCTTGGGCTGGGCCTTGAGGCGACGGGCTAAGTTCCGCAGCTTGCGGGCCACGCCCACATCCTCTAAAAAACGATGGAAGTCCCGCAACACAAACACCGCCGCCATGGCGGTGGGCAGCTTTTCCACATGTTCCAGGGCTTGCAGGGGGTTACGGCGGGCCACTCCGGCATCGTTGGGGCTGCCTTGATAACCGTCCACAAAGTCCCACACGTACACGCTGCGGTTCCCCTCTTGGCGGGCGCAGTCGGCGATCGCCTGTTCTGCCCGCTCCTCTTCCTGGGTGGTGAGATAGAGGACTGGGTAGCGGGCCCGCAGTAACAGTCTGAGCTCGTCTGTAAAGTGGGTCATGGCAATTCCAGACAAGGGGGATATCCCTGACAGACGCCTTAATCCTCAGGCAGGTTGGGTTTTAACGCAGCGAGGGCGGCCCAACGGTGATCGCCAAGGGGGGCAGCAGCGGGCTCTGAGGATGGGGCAATGCCTTCACAACTGGGGTCGCAGAGCTGCCGTTGGGGCAGGGCCAAGCACAACTGCTCATAGATCCAGGTTTGGGGCTCAAAATGGCCGCTGGGGGGCAAGGTTTCCACCAAGTCTTCGCTGGCTACTTCCTGCTCTAGGGGCTCTGGCTCCACCGTGTCCTGTAACCAAATCATCTCCGTGGCCTCCACGGACAGGCGGTGATTGTACTGCTGGAGGCAGCGATCGCAGGTCAGGGTGACAATGGTTTCCGCTGAGCCCCTCACCTCTAGGTAGGTGTGACAGTGCTTAACGGCAACTTGGCCCCGCACCGGCATCAGGGTCGGCAAATCAGTGAATTGAGTTTCAAAGGGTAGGACCCGCTGCTGGCCAGGGGCCTTTAACAAGTGGGGGATGTAGATCGATTCCATGGGCGTCTCCCAAAACGCGCATTGCCGGAGGGGAGGGTCGCCAGGTAAGGCTTAACCTGCCCGCTTGATTAGTCCACGGGTTTGACCACCAAACGGCGATCGGGTTCCTTGCCACGGCTAAAGGTTTCCAGCCCCTCATAGCCCTTCAGCAAATGGTGCATCTGCCGCCGCTCAGCGGAGGACAGGGCTTCCATTTCATATTCCTGCCCCGTGGCCCGCACGGTTTCAGCGGCCTCCGCCGCCAGGGCTTGCAGGGCTTCCTGGCGGGCCGCCCGATACCCCGCCAACTCGATAGTGTAGGCCTGTTGTTCGTCCGGTGATCGCCCCAAGTTGAGCAGGGTGTTAGCCAGGTATTGAATGGCATCCAAGACGGACCCGCGATCGCCCTGGAGGGTTGCCACTTGTTCCGGACTAAGATTGCTGTCATCCAAGGTCAGCCAGCAGCTTGCCCCGGCTTCATCGGCCACCATTTCAGCGGTCACCGCCACGGGCAGGGCCTGATAGGCCAACAGTTGCTCTAGCCAAGCCACCCCCGCCTGTTGCTGTTGTTCCGTCATGGTTAAGACGCCTTCTTCTTCGAGCGGCCCGGTTCAAAGGGTAGGGTTTGACGACCCTCTTCTTTGCTGGTCTCCGCATCCACAATCTTTTGCAGGTTCTCCGGTAACGGCTCCCGCGATAGCAGGAAGGTCTGCAAAGTTTGGAATATGTTAGCAATCAACATGTACATCAACACCCCGGCTGGCAAGGGGAAGAACAAAAACATGCCAGAAAAGATGATGGGGGTGAACTTGTTGATGGCGTTTTGCTGAGGATTATCGCTCTGCTGACCTTGCCCCGACAGCAACTGGTTGATGTAGAGGCTGACCCCAAAGAACAGCACCATGATCAGAATGTCCCAGTGGATGCTGCCATCGTCGCCAGTCACCCCGACGCGACCCAAAGCTTCAATGAACAGGAAGCCCTTATCAGAGGCCAACCCCTGCACCTTAGCCTGCACCGTCACGTCGCCAGGGGCGATCGCGGTAATGTGTCCCTCTGGGCTGACCTGCACCAGATCTTGGCCCTTCGTGACTTCCCAGACCAAGTTCAGGGGATGGGTCTCGTCATACTCCTGGGTGAGTTGGGCCAGGGTTTTGCCATCACTGGCTTCTAGCAGGACATCCGCTTCCCCGCCAACGGGCAATTTATTGCCCTGGGGCACCACCGCCGAAACTGGAAAGTGGACCCCATCGGTGATGTAGAGGCTCTTCGGAGAGGTGGTCAACGGCTGAGCCTGCACCTGTTCCACTTGAGCTTGGGGCACAATTTGCAAATTCACGGGGTAAGTGATGTCGGCAAAGGGCGATCCCCGTAGGGTGGCAAACAGGGCAAACAGCACCGGCATTTGCAGCAACACGGGGAAGCAGCCCGCCAGGGGGTTGCCAAAGTCTTTGTAGACCTTGCCCATCTCCTCTTGCAGCTTGGTGGGATTGTCTTTGTAGCGGTCCTGCAACTCCTTCACCCGTTTTTGCATCACGGGTTGGGCCACCTTCATCCGGCGCATGTTGCGGATGGAGCCCGCATTCAACGGGTAGAGGGCAAATCGGATCACCAACGTGAGGGCCACGATCGCTAACCCATAGCTCGGCACAATCCCGTAAAAGAAGTCCAGGATTGGCAACATGATGTTGTTCGAAAGAAACCCGATCCCAAAATCCATGGGTGCTCTACCTCAACCAGCCTGCTGTCTACAAATGTTAAGTCTCAACCTACTCTATCTAAAAAGGGTGACGCCCTGGGGGATTACCGCACAAACACCTCCGACCAAGAGGGCCGGAGGTGCCGCAAGAAGAGAGGGGGGAATGGGTTGTCTATCAACGCCTAGGGCCAGATGCCCCTTAAGTCCCGATGGAACCGCTAACGGCCTGGGCCTTCGTCGATAGCTTGCTATTGATGTAGTCATAAACTTCGCGGAACCTGGGCATTGCCCGCAGTTCCAGCCGACTGCCATCCTTCAGGGTGACGACCATATCGCCCCACAGCCCCAAGCCTCGGGGGACTGTGACCACTTTGGTGACTTCGGCATAAATAATGTCCGATCGCGTTTGCCCCATCCAGCCCCCAGTGACGGAAATGCGGCGATTGGTAATGCGGTAGCGCAGCCACAGGGCGCGGACGATTGCCCCAACGGTCAACGGCAGACAGATCACCGTCAACCCCAACAGCAAATTCAGGATGAGGTCCCCGATGTGGGGGCCGCCCTCGTAAAAGACGTCTTCCTTAATCCCCATGGATCACCTCAAGCTCTGTGAACAGTTGCTTTAATTCTTGCAGAAATTGCCCGCAGGCGCATTCCACCGCAGCAGGACGAACGACAATCACGACCCAGTAGTTGCCCTTAACCAGAGGTAAAAGCTGATGGAGGGCAGCGCTAATTTGACGTTTCAAACGGTTGCGCACCACCGCCCGCTTGCTGACCTTCTGGCTCACCGTAATCCCAAATTGGCTGGGCACGGGTTGACTGGCGTCCCCATAGGGCAATATGCCCACCGTCAAATGATGGGAGCGACCTCGTTTACCCTGGCGATGGACTGCCGCAAAGGCCCGATGGTGGCTGAGGCGATGCCGCCTAGGAAGGGCCACAAGCAATGAAGAGGCCGCGTGACGTGCCCCGTCTCAGCCGACTGGGAAATGCTACGGTCCCGGCTGCAAACCCGCCCCATAAGGTCGCTGTCACAGGTGTCCACCCCCGCTTAAACCGCCAACCGTGCCCGACCTTTGCGCCGCCGGGAGGTAATTACCCGCCGCCCAGTTGCTGTCCGCATCCGAGCCCGAAATCCCGAAGTCCGCTTGCGCTTACGGACAGTTCCGCCCAATGTGCGCTTAGTCATGGCCGTTAATCCTCATCAACTGGGTGCAGGTGCCTTGGAAAATTAAAGACACAATCCGTAATTGTATCACCTGTCACCCGCTCCCCAGACTTTACCAGCTTAGGTTGCGGGTTTTTCGCCCC
>JAQCHG010000079.1 GCA_027619675.1 Cyanobacteriota bacterium | reverse complement strand
AACCCTCATGAAACAAGGACTATAGGTTGGTTGTCACCCTTTGAGGCCTGAAAGGCATACGACTTAGCTCAATCCTCAAATCCTTGCCGGATAACATGACGAATGACCCACTAGGGCTACGGGTTTGCGTCCTGCCATCAGTGGTATCCCTGCCCGAGGTGGGCTCAGATATCCGGTTACCCGATACGTTTTCAGGGTGCAGACCGCTGCGCCCCTACGAATTGTCTGGGGTGGAGCGCCACGGCAGCACCTCCATCGACTGATCCTGGACTGAGCTTAGAAAGCGTCGTGACCGCTCTGCCCAACAGCGCTTGAAGCGTTTGGGCAATGCTCCCAAGCAGGCGGTTCCCTAGGGGTGAGGGAAAGGCTTAGATGGCCCCTAGCAGGCAGGCCAGAAGGGCTTTCTGGGCGTGCATACGGTTTTCTGCCTGGTCCCAAATCCGCGATTGGGGGCCTTCCATCACCCCATCGGTAATTTCTTCCCCCCGGTGGGCGGGGAGGCAATGGAGGACGATCGCCTCGCGATCGCCCATCGCCAGCAGATCATTATTAATTTGATAGGGGGCAAAAATGGGGATGCGATCTTGGGCTGAGTCCTCTTGCCCCATGCTGGCCCAAACGTCGGTGTAAAACACCTGGGCTCCCGCCGCCGCTTCCTGGGGGTCCCCTGTGAGCATGACCTCACAGCGATCGCCCGCCAGTTCCCGCGCCTGTTTCACAATTTCCCCATGGGGCACGTAGTCGGGGGGGGTGGCCACGCGGATATTCATCCCCATTAGGGCACAGCCCAACATCAGGGAATGGGCCATGTTGTTGCCGTCCCCTAGGTAGGCCATGGTCAGCCCTGCTAGGGACCCAAAGGCTTCCTGCACCGTGAGCAGATCCGCCAGTACTTGGCAGGGATGCTCCCAATCGGTGAGGGCATTGATGATGGGAATGTCGGCATGGTGGGCAAATTCCGCCAGTTCCTGCTGGTCATAGGTGCGGATGGCCAGGGCATCCACATAGCGGGCCAGCACCCGCGCCGTATCCCGAATCGGCTCCCCCCGGCTGACCTGGGTGAGCTGCACATTTAGGTCCAGCACTTGCCCCCCCAACTGCACCATGGCCACGGAAAAACTGACGCGGGTACGGGTGGAAGCCTTGCGGAACAGCAGCCCCAACACCTGCCGGGGACAGTCGGCACTCAGGTCCCCCGCCTTTAGTTGGGCCGCGATCGCCAGCAGGTGACTCAATTCCTGGGATGTCAGATCCCCCATGGACAGAAAATCGCGCCCAGCCAAGCTATTCATCGTGCTGTTTACCCTGTGCTGCCGTTGGAAACTTCAAAATATCAGATTTTGTCCATCCCCATGGCAGCCCAGACTGGAGAGGAACGGACTCCAGTCTTAGTCATACGCATAGTAAGGAGTAGGAGGGGGGCGGTCATGCTTACCTAGCAAGACGCTCACTGGTAAAGGATGACGCGCCTTGGCAGGCAAAGTCCCCCTGACCATCCGCTAGGGTAAGAAGGTTGCATCGAGGCATGACCCATGGGGTGGTATGGAGAGTGGGTGTTTCCCAGGCTGCTGGATTGGTCTATGGCGGGTCAACCCTTTGCCGATTACCGCCGCCAACTGTTGGCCCCAGTCAAGGGTGACGTGCTGGAAATTGGCTTTGGCACCGGCCTCAACCTGGCCTACTATCCCGACACGGTCACCAGTCTGACGGTGATCGACCCTAACCCCGGCATGGCGGCGATCGCCCAGCCCCGATTGCAGCGCACTGCCCTTAAGTGTCAAAGCCGTCCCCTGCGGGGGGAACGCCTGGACTTTCCCGCCCATCAGTTTGATTGGGTGGTAAGCACCTGGACCCTATGCAGCATTGCCGATCGCGATCGCGCCCTGGCGGAAATCCATCGGGTCCTGAAACCCGGCGGGCGGTTTGCCTTCATCGAACATGGCCTGAGCCCAGATCCCGCGATCGCCCGTTGGCAAACCCGGCTGACCCCCCTCCAAAAGCGGCTGGCCGATGGCTGCCGTCTCGACCAACCCATAGCAGATCTAATCCGCCGTCATTTTGATCTAGACACCCTGGTGACGGAATACGCCCCCAACCTTCCGAAAACTGGGGGCTATTTTTATCGCGGTGTCGCCGTCAAATGACCCCCTAGGGTTTCAGGGCTTCGTCCAAAATGGCGCGGGCTGCCTCCGCTTGGGAGCGAGCATCCCGATACTTGAGGTTGCTCTGGGCGAAATTCTTCAGGGTTTTGAAGCCATCCTTGAGGCTGGCAATCTGCTCTTCGGAAATGGGTTCATCGGTGAACAGCAAGTCCACCAAGTCCCGGACTTGCAGGGCTTCCGTCCGAGATTCCTGGGTTTTGACCTTGAGGCTGGCCAGGTGGCTGAGTATCTGCACCGCTTCAACCACAGCGTCCTCTTGGTCTTTGAGATCGGGGGTAGGTTCGGGGGGTTTCACTTCAATAAATTGATCGGGGGCAAAACCGTCGGCAAGGTTGGTGGGTAGTTTTCCATCATCCATCAATTCCACCAGTTGATCCATGGCTTTATCACGGGCTTTGGGGGAGTCTTTACCCGGCACCGCCAGGATCACCTCTGGGCTTTGGGCAAGGGTGTACTGAACCATTGGCTTAGTGCATTTGAACTACCTTATTCTACGGCTAAACGCCCCTAAAAACTCTCGCCATTACCGCGATCGCTTGAAAGTTAACACAGCCCAGCCAACCGATCAGCCCTAAATCTATTAGTCAGCCTTATCAATCACAGATTTATTTTCAATTGAGAGATATCAATCAATCCCTGGCCAAAGGACAATGCTGAACGTTACACTTTCTTCAACATAGATTTACTTCAATCTAAATCGGATTTCCATAGACTCGCTCCAGGATCCTTGCCTGTTGTGGGTTCTAGCTGCTTGCGGCCTTCTCATCCCTGACTGCATTCCTTAAGAAGTCCACCATGATTACCGAAACCAGTTGGCTCATTCCCCTGTACCCGTTGATGGGTGCCCTGCTGACAATTCCCTGGTCGCCGGGGTTAATTCGACGCACGGGTCCCCGTCCGGCTGGGTATATCAACATCGCCATGACCTTCATGGCCCTGATGCACAGTCTATTGGCCTTCAACGCCCTATGGACTCGGCATTCTTCCCCGCAGTTTTTCTTTACTCCCTGGCTTCAGGTGGCCGATCTGAGCCTCAACATTCCCCTAGAGGTGTCGGCCATTACCCTCGGGGCGGCGATTTTGATTACAGGGTTGAACTTCCTGGCCCAGGTATATGCCGTGGCCTATCTGGAAATGGACTGGGGCTGGGGGCGGTTCTTTGCCTTTATGGCCCTGTTTGAGGCGGGCATGTGCGCCTTGGTGCTGTGCGATTCCCTGTTTTTCTCCTATATTCTGCTGGAGATTTTGACCCTAGGCACCTACCTCCTGGTGGGCTTCTGGTACAACCAATCCCTGGTGGTAACGGGGGCGCGGGATGCCTTCTTAACCAAGCGGATTGGGGACTTGGTGCTGTTGATGGGGGTGCTGGCCATCTATCCCCTGGCCCACACCTGGGACTTTCGGGAGTTGGCGGCCTGGGCGCAAACCGCAGAGGTGGACCCCACGCTGATCACCTTGATTGGGGTGGCCTTGATTGCAGGTCCCATGAGCAAGTGCGCCCAGTTTCCGCTGCACCTGTGGCTGGATGAGGCCATGGAAGGCCCCCTACCCAGCAGTATTTTGCGGAATGCGGTGGTGGTGGCCACGGGCGCTTGGATTTTGGTGCAGTTGGAGCCGGTGCTGGCCCTTTCCCAAACCACGTTGGCGGTGATGATCGCGATCGGGGCCATTACCGCCATCGGTAGCACCCTGATTGCGGTGGCCCAGATTGATGCCAAACGGGTGTTGTCCTACCTATCCAGCGCCTACATGGGCTTGGTGTTTGTGGCGGTGGGGGCAGAACAGCCCCAGGTGGCTCTGCTGCTGGTGCTGGCCTATGCCCTGGGCATGGGGGTGTTGGTGATGGCTACCGGATCCATCATTGCCAATGTCATTACCCAGGATTTGACCCAGATGGGGGGCTTGTGGTCCCGTCGCCCCATTACCGGCTTGGCCTTCGTGGTGGGGGCGTTTGGCATGGTGGCCATGCCGCCCTTGGGGGGCTTTTGGGCCATCTTAAAGCTGGTGTCGGGCCTATGGGCCAATGGCCAAGGTCTGCTGGTGGGCATTGTGTTGGTGGTGAACTGGGTGGCCGCCTTTGCCCTGGCTCGGATGTTTGGTTTGATTTTCGCTGGGGGCACCCAACAGATGACCGTCCGCGCCCCAGAACCCCTGTGGCTGCTGGTGATGCCCATGACCTTTGGGGCGGCCTTTACCCTGCACCTGCCGCTGATTTTGCAGGCCCTAGATTTGTTGCCCAGTTGGGCGGTGATGAATAAGGATCTGGCCCTCGCGGTGGCATGGTCTAGCCTGTTTGGCTTTGGCATAGGGGTGCTGCTGTATGTCAACCGCCGCCTCGATCATCCCGAACGGTTGGTGCCTACGGGGCTGCGCAACCTGCTGGCCTTTGACTTTTATACCCCCCGCCTCTACCGCAGCACGGTGGTGTTTGGGGTGGCGGCCCTGTCTACGGTGACCGACTGGCTCGATCGCTATCTGGTGGATGGGGTGGTGAACCTGGTGGGCTTGGCCTCCCTGGTTAGCGGCGAAACCCTGAAATACAACAACAGCGGGCGCTTGCAGTTCTATGTGCTGACCATCTCCGTCTGTGTGGCGGTGATCAGCATCGTCATGAGCTGGCGCTATTTGCCGGGTGTGTTTACGGCGGCTTTCTCTGTGTTCTAGGGCTCCGTTAGTGGGGGTGGCCCGAGTCCACCCCGTTTCTGCGCGTCAATTCTGCACGTTGATGGACGAAGAATCATGTTAAGTGTTCTGATTTGGTTACCCGTCATTGGGGCGGGGGTATTGGCCCTGGTGCCGAACCTTTCGGCCCAGCAGGTCCGCAACGGGGCGTTGGCGATCGCGGGCAGCACCCTACTGTGGACGATCTGGCTGTTTACCCAGTTTGACCTGGGGGCGGCGGGCTTCCAGTTCCGCGAATTTCTGCCCTGGGTGCCCCTGCTGGGGTTGAACTACGACCTGGGTTTGGATGGGCTGGCCCTGTTGATGGTGGCCCTGAACAGTCTGCTCACCTGGGTGGCCCTGTGGAGCAGCCGGGCCGACATGGAGCGACCCCGGATGTTCTATGCCCTGATGCTACTGGTCAGCGGCGGGGTGGCGGGGGCGTTTTTGGCCCAAAACCTGCTGCTGTTCTTCCTGCTCTATGAAATTGAGCTGGTGCCCCTGTACCTGCTGGTGGCGATTTGGGGCGGGGAAAAGCGCAACTATGCCGCCACCAAGTTTTTGCTCTACACCGCCCTGTCGGGGGCGCTGATGCTGGCGGGTTTCTTGGCCACGGTGCTGCTGACGGAAGGCACAGACTTTGCCTACACCGCCGCCCTGGGGCAAACCCTGCCCCTAGTGGCCCAGGTGATTCTGCTGGGGGTGCTGCTGGTGGCCTTTGGCATCAAGATTCCCCTGGTGCCCTTCCACACCTGGTTGCCCGATACCTATGTGGCCGCGTCTACCCCCGTGGCGATGATCCTCGGCGGAGTGCTGGCCAAACTGGGCACCTACGGTCTGTTCCGCTTTGGTTTGGGCATGTTCCCCGATGCCTGGTCGGTGTTGGCCCCCTATCTGGCGGTGTGGGCGTCTATCAGCGTGCTGTACGGAGCCATTACGGCGATCGCCCAAAAGGACATCAAGCGTATGGTGGCCTATAGCTCCATCGGCCATATGGGCTACGTCCTCCTCGGGGGGGCGGCCCTGACGGAATTGGCCCTGACCGGGGCGGTGTCCCAGATGGTTTCCCACGGGTTGATTTTGGCCATCCTCTTCCATCTGGTGGGGGTGGTGGAAGCCAAGGTGGGCACCCGCGAGCTGGATGTCCTGAATGGCTTGATGAACCCCATTCGTGGCTTGCCCTTGACCAGTGCCCTGCTGGTGTTGGGGGGTATGGCCAGCGCTGGCATCCCTGGCCTAGTGGGCTTTGTGACGGAATTCCTCGTATTCCAGGGCAGCTATGCCACCTACCCCATCCCCACCTTGATCTGTGTGGTGGGCACGGGGTTGACGGCGGTGTATTTCGTCATCCTGCTGAACCGCACCTGCTTCGGCAAATTGGATAACGACATCGCCTACTTCCCCAAGGTCACCCTGACGGAACGGGTCCCCGCCGTGGTGCTGGCGGCGTTGATTTTGCTCCTGGGGGTGCAGCCCAACTGGTTGGTGAAGTGGGGGGAACCCACCGCCACGGACATGGTGGCCAGTCTGCCCCAGGATATGCCCAACTTGCAGGACGCCCCGGCCTCGGTGCTGGCGGGCATCCCCACCCTGCCCTGGCGGCACTAGTTGAGCTTGGCGCGAATACCCCTACCTTCTGGCTCCCTATCTCCCATGCTCTCCAGCTCCCCCACCCAAGGAAACGGTTGGCAAACTTACGCCGCGCTGGACTAGGGGCTGCCAACCGAGATCGCCCCCATTCTGAGGGCGCAAGGGTTACCGTCCCGAGCCAGGGGACCGGAAGGGTTTAACGGTCGGTGTCTAGAGGTACTGCCACAGTCCTTTAGGCACCAGCACCAGGGGATCCCCCCGGAGTTCATCCAGCGATCGCCAGCGGGCGGTAAACACCCGTTCCCCCTCCGTCACCCGCAGGGACTCCTGGGCATACAGGGTTTCATCCACAAACTGAGCGTCATAGACAAAGACGATCTCGTGGCCCGGTGCCCCCTCATAGATGTAGATGGATTCCACAATGCCGAGCAGCCTGACCGCCGTGATCTCTGCCCCCAGTTCCTCTCGGATTTCCCGCACCACTGCCGCCTGGCTAGATTCGCCAAAGTCAATGCCGCCCCCCAAGGGACGGCCAAAGCGAAACCCGGCCACGGTGTCTTCCCCCTCGTGGACCAGAATGCGATCGCCCTTAGGGTCCGGTCTCGGCTCCTCCCCCCGCCGGAATAGGCAAATGGCAATGGGCCGGATGCGTGCTTTCTTACCCATGGTGATGACAGCCTCCAAACACCCTCCCATGATCCGTCATCCCGCCCCCCCTGCCCAAGGGCCGGGGCATCCCATCGCTGCCTGGGGTTGCCCCGCCCTAGACCAGGACCGAACCAGGGCATAACGCCC
>JAQCHG010000078.1 GCA_027619675.1 Cyanobacteriota bacterium | reverse complement strand
CCCCACATCAAACAACTCAAAACCAGAACACGGATCCACAGATTCACAACGGTCACGATCGCAGACACCAGCGTAGCCACCCCAAACTTGCCTCAACTCCCAGGCAGCCCCCCCATTAGCCCCAATGGGAACCGTTTTAATCCCTACACCCCCAGGGTGTTGGCGGTGATGGAGAACAGTTCCTGAGGACTGATGCAACCGGCTGCCGCATCCTCGACGTTCCCTTGGGGCAAGGGGCTTTAAGCCCCTTGTTCATCGGTGGGAAGGCGTCAGTCCTGTCCTTCAGGACCAGTCCCTGGGGCTGCCCCATCACGGGTGGCGACCAAGGCGACCCATCGGCCCATTGTAGGCGTACCGCCCAACACCGCACGGGCCTCCAGGGTCGCGGGGACAGGCAACGGGGACAGGCAACCGTTCCAGCCAGCCCATCGCCTTGCTTGCCCCTCACCCTGGGCGGTAAGCTCATAGCCACATTTGTCTCAGACAGGGGATGCCATGGTTGCGATCGCAGAGCAGCGCCTTCAGGTGGGTGACCTGGAGTGGTTTTATCGAGAAGCTCAGCCCCTGTCGGACAGCCGCGATCGCCTGCCCGTGGTGCTGCTCCACGGCCTTGTGTCCCAAAGCTATAGCTGGCGGGGGGTGATGGCGGCGCTGGCGGAACAAGGATTTTGGGCGATCGCCCCCGACTGGATCGGCCATGGCTTTTCTAGTCGGCCCGAACCCCGCGCCTTTGACTATCGACCCGCCACCCTCGCCCATGCCCTGGGGGAGTTTCTCGACGCCTTGAACCTAGAGCGCATCCATCTGGTGGTGCAGGGCTACCTGGGCCTATCGGGTTTGCTGTACGGGTTAGCGCATCCCGACCACATTGAGCGTCTGGTCATCGTCAACACCCCCCTATCCCCCGAAGCCAAACTGCCCTGGAAGGTTCGCCAAATGGGGCTGCCCCTGGCTGGGGACATGATTACCCAGGATCCCCTGCTGGTGGACCGCACCCTAGAAGGGGGTGGCCCCTACCGCGTGGACGATAAAGACTTGGATGTGTACCGCAAACCCTTTTTGACCACGGCGGCGGCGGGGCGAGCCCTGCTGGCCACGGTGCGTAATTTGCAATTGGCCAAAACCGCCGCCCAGGTGGAAACCGGGCTTCAGACCTGGGCACAACCCACCCTGCTGCTGTGGGGGGTTGAGGATCCTTGGCTGTCGGTGGGCTTGGCGGAAACCTGGGCCAGCACCCTGCCCCAAGGGGAATTGGCCAAATTAGATCAGGTGGGCCATTATGCCCAAGAGGATTGGGCCGAAAAGGTGAGTGAGGCGCTCCTGCCCTTTCTCCGCCGTGCCGCCGTCTAATGGCCCGTGTTTTGGGTGCAAAGGTGTAGTTCCCTGCGGTTCGATTGGCCTGAAGGAAACAGGGATGGATGGTGAGGGGCGATCATGGTAAAAAGCGATCGCGATCGGCAGCGGTTGGCATACGACAGGTATCCCGCTTGCCAAACCAGCGGTAGCGGTTGCGGGCCACCCAGCGATAGATCCCATTCCGCAGCCCCCGAGGCACCACACCGCCAATGATGGCAAAACCGCCCCATAGGCCCCCCAGGGTGCGGCAAATCTGCAAGACCGCATCGGACTGGCTATAGATGCCCCGTTCATTCAGGTAAAAAATGGACCATTGCTCTGGATCCGGTGGCAGGGGCGGTAGATATTCCCGCGCTGTGGTGCCCTGCAACGGAGCCAACCGGATGCGCTGACGGCGATCAAGGCGCATCAGCCAATCCACAAAGCCATTACACAACAGACATTCCCCATCAAAAAACGCGATCGGGAAGCTGGGGGGCGGCAAAGGGGAGGGGAAGGGTTGCTGGGGCGATCGCGGTACCGGATGGGATTGAGCCATGGTTAAGCCTTCGCCTGCTGATAAGCCAGGGCAAACCCCAGTTGAGCGGCCACCAACGACACCAACTTAGTGGTCGTCTCAGAAAATCCCTGGGGCGTAGCCCATTCCAGTACCACCCCCCCTTGCACTTGGCCCTGGAAGCACACAGGCAGCACCATCCGGGCTTGCACACCGTCAACGGCGGGGGCACTGCCGGAAGCCGCTAAGTTGGGCTGGATGGCAGGTTTTTGCTCGGTGATCACCGTGGTCAAGAGGGGATCGTCCTTATAGGTGTCTCCACTGGCGGTGCCCGCCACCGCTAGCGTTGGCCCTGGGGCATTCCCCGCTGCCCCATAGACAATGCAACCGCTGGCCCCCACCGCCTGCTGTAACTGTTCCACCACCGCAGCGGCTAAGGCGGCTGGATCTGCGGCTGTGGCCGCTTGATCGATCAAGATGGTCATCAACTGCTCTTGCAGTTCCACCTGCATCAGGGCATCGCCCCGCTGCTTTAAAATCTCGTAGGTTCTGGCCGCCTGCTGCACGACCCGCTTGAGGGCATCGGGGTCCCAGGGTTTGGTGATGTAGCGGTACACCTGTCCAGCATTGATGGCATCCACCAAGTCCTCCACATCCGTGAACCCGGTTAGGATGATGCGCACCGTGTCGGGAAATTCTGGCACCGTGCGGCTGAGAAATTCCGTCCCCTTCATTTCTGGCATGCGCTGATCAGAAATGATCACCGCCACCTCGCCGTGCTCCTTGAGGAGGTTAAGGGCTTCATGGCCACTTTCAGCCCGCAGTACATTAAATTCTCGGCGGAAGGTGCGGTAGAGCAAATCCAGATTGTCCGGCTCATCATCCACAACCAACATGCGGGATTTGTTGACTGAGTGAGCGCGTTGAGGGGCAGTCATCATTTAGATCAGGGGGAAAGTTAAGTCTGTCGTGGATTTGGGGACCCAGGGGCTGTGGGGCAACCCGAGGGCGCATCATTAATCACCGGGGCAAGCCTGACTGGGTAGACATAACCACCCCCGTTTTTAGGGTGGGGCTAGGGGCTGTAGCCGTTGTCTAACCAGGGGGCTGGCGTGGCTGGTGACAGTCCCTTGGGGTCTGTCTAGCATACCCAGGTTCCCCAGTAATGCCCCGATGGCGTCGGTAGCAAACGGGGGGCTGGCGATCGCTCCCTTTCCATTACACCCCAGAACCCCCACCAACAGGACAACCTAGGGGGATTCTCTTGAACCCACAACCGATTTAGGGACAATCCCCCAGCAACCCAATAGGGGGGCATGAAAGTATTGGGCATCATGGCCCACAGATGGGGTTGGGTCGGGGGCGATGGGCCAGCCCTGGAGATTGCGGGATCCGTCACCATCCCCTGGGTAGGACACTGGGCGGCATCCCAGGGGGCTCCCTTTGAAGTGACCCGCAACCCTGTAAATTGATAGTGACCCACACCCCCGTTAGCCCTGTGAAAGCAATTACCCTGTTGGGCTCCACCGGCTCCATCGGCACCCAAACCCTGGATATCGTGCAGTCCCATCCAGACCAGTTTCGCTTAGTGGGGATCGCCGCCCGCCGCAATGTGGAACTGTTGGCCCAGCAGGTGCGCCAATTTCGGCCCGAAATCGTGGCTATCTGCGATCAAAGCCGCTTAGCTGACCTGAAAGCCGCGATCGCGGATCTGGATCCCCAGCCCCAAATCCTAGCGGGGGAAGCGGGGGTGGCGGAGGTGGCCCGCTACGGGGATGCCGAAGCGGTCGTCACCGGCATTGTGGGCTGCGCTGGTCTGCTACCTACCCTGGCGGCGATCGAAGCGGGCAAGGATATTGCCTTAGCCAACAAAGAAACCCTGATTGCTGGGGGTCCGGTGGTGTTGCCCCTGGTGGAAAAGCACGGGGTGAAGCTCCTGCCCGCCGACTCTGAGCACTCGGCCATTTTCCAATGCCTACAGGGGGTGCCCAGCGGGGGGCTGCGGCGCATTTTGCTGACCGCGTCCGGCGGCGCATTTCGAGATTGGCCCGTGGAGAAGCTGCCCCAGGTCACCGTTGCCGATGCCCTCAAACACCCCAACTGGAGCATGGGCCAAAAGATTACGGTGGATTCCGCCACCTTGATGAACAAGGGGTTGGAGGTGATCGAGGCCCATTATCTCTTCGGCGTGGACTACGACCACATTGACATCGTCATCCATCCCCAGAGCATTATCCATTCTCTGATTGAGCTGCAAGACACCTCCATGCTGGCCCAGTTGGGTTGGCCGGATATGCGCCTGCCCCTGCTCTACGCCCTGTCTTGGCCCGATCGCATCTACACCGATTGGGAGCCTCTGGATTTGGTGAAGGCTGGCAACCTCACCTTCCGGGAACCGGATCATGCCAAGTATCCCTGCATGGAGTTGGCCTATGCCGCGGGGCGTTGTGGGGGCACCATGACGGCGGTGCTGAACGCGGCCAATGAACAGGCAGTTTCCCTCTTTCTAGAGGAAAAGGTGCGGTTCTTGGATATTCCCAAACTGATTGAGCAGGTGTGCGATCGCCACCGGGCAGACTGCGTGGTCACCCCCACCCTGGCGGACATCTTGCAGGTGGATGCTTGGGCACGGCAGGCGGTGCAGGCGGCTAGCCAAACCCTCAAGACCCCCGTTGTGCTCTCAACCCCGTAGGAACCGTGGAAATTGCTGTCATTATCGGGGCGATCGTCGTCTCTTTTCTCGTCTTTACCTGGCTGTTGAAGGTGGTGCGGGCCACCCTCAAGACCGCCATCTTGGTGGCCGGGATTCTCCTCGCCCTGCAAATTATCTTTGGCATTGGCCCCAGCAATGTATGGGATCAAATCAGCCAGTGGTTGCCCTCCTTTCAACCCACGAACTAATCCGGCCCACCCATGGCTTGTCAAGCCTAAAGCGGCCCAATCCCTAGGAGCGCAACACCCACAGCGGTTCCGGGGCGGTGGGATCGAGGTGGAAGCTTGCCCCCTGCCACAGATCCGCCAGTTCCGGTCGATCCCCGGCGGGGGCCTGGAGATGGCTCAGCCCTGTGCTATTGGCCACCGTCACCAGGTGGGCCACCAGGTCTGCCCCTAACCCCGCGATGGTGCCATCCACCGCCAGGGTGAGCCGCCCCGTGGCCCCGGTTGTTTGCACCCGCCCCACCGCCTTAATTTCTGGGATGCCCGTCTGGGGATGGGGCCGCTCTGCCACCAAAACGTGGGTGCGATCGCCATCGGCAAAACACAGCCGGGTGATTTGGGCCGTCGCCCCCTGGCCATTCAGCGCCAGTAGATGGGGGTAGTAGGGATAACCATCCGGATCCCCTGGATGGGTCAGTTGCTGGTGTAGTGCCCCCAGCATCGACTCATCGCTGGGGCGCACCGGACGGAGGGTGACGGTGGAGCCATCCGCCAGGGCCACTGTCTGCACCCAGTCTTGGCGATAGGGGCACAGCAGCGGTTGGGGGGCGACGCTGTGGCCATCACGGGGATGGAGATCCACCACCGCTGCCAAAATGCCCGCCGCCCGATCGATATCCTGGGGCCACAGCGCCAGGGGATCAATATGGAGGCGACGAATCCAGGGCTGCTCTGCCACCAGGTGGCTAAAGCGCACCAGCACCCGCCGCAAGACCGCCAGGTTCACCCCAGCGCTATCCCCCGCCCCCGTCAGATAGGGGTACAGGGGCGATTGACTCAGCCACTGCTGGGCTAAGCCCTCATCCAACGGCGGCAGGGCCACCTCCGCCTCCCCACCGAACAAGCCGACGGTAGCGCTCCCCCAGGGCCAGGTCTGTGTCCCCCAGCCAAACCGCATCACCGGGCCATAGTGGGGATCCCAATCGCTGGTGAGGCGGAAGCCATAGGCCCCAGCTTGGGCCAGGTTGTGGGCCTCCCTTTCCAGTAGGCGACTGGGGAGGCCATAGGCGGCCAGGAGGGCATGGGTTTCTGGGGTAGTTAGGGTGTTGCGGTGGTGCCGTTGGGCGGTATCGATCAGCCGCTGCGCCCGATCGCGATCGGGCGGCCTTTCCCCTGCTATCACCTCTCCACTGGGCACGACATAGAGTCCCTGGAGGCAGTCGCTGTGGTGCCCCATCAGGTTAAATAGCCGCGCCGCCGAGTCGGGGTAGGGGTAGGTGGGAATTTGGTGGCGGTTTAAAATTGCTTCCCCTGCCATCACTTCAGCGCCGCCCACCCAACTGGCCAAAATCGGCTTATGGCCCAGTTCCGTTGCTTGCAGGCGGTTGACCACATCCTTGAGCTTCTCGGCGGTGTCTGTGGGATCCGCCACCCCTTGGGGGGCTAAGATCACCAGCACCCCGTCGGTGTTGGGGTCCTGCACCACAATTTCGAGGGCCTGACGGTAGCGATCGCCATCGGCATCCCCCAGCAGATCAATGGGGTTGCTGCGGCTCCAATCGCTGGGCAGCACCCCATCCAGGGTGGCCAGGGTATGGGGGGTGAGCTGGCTGGGTTGGCCGCCAGTGGCCACCAGGGCATCTAGGGCTAAGATCCCTAGCCCGCCAGAGTTGGTGAGGATGGCGAGGCGATTGCCCTGGGGTTGAAAGCGGCGCTTGGCCAGCACCTCCGCCATGTTGAACAGTTCTGAAATGCGGGTGACTTGGAGCACCCCGCAGCGCCGCAGGGCTGCTGCAAACCCGGCGTCGGGGCCAATGGGATCCCCGGTGTGGGCGATCGCCGCCTGCACCGCCGCCTCGGTGCGCCCCCCTTTCAACAGAATGATCGGCTTAATTGACGCCACCTCCCGCGCCGCCCTTAAGAAGGAGCGGGCATCGCCTAGGGATTCCATGTGGATGACGATGCTCTGGGTGTAGGGATCATCCCCCAGGTAGCTGATCAGATCCCCCCAGTCCACATCCAGCATGGACCCCAGGGAAATGAAGGCACTGAACCCGACATTTTCGTGGAAGCTCCAGTCCAGCACCGCCCGACAGAGGGCACCACTTTGGCTAATGAAGGCGATGTTGCCGGGGCGGGCCATGGTGCGGGTTAGGGTGGCATTCAGGCCCCGGCGGGGGTTCATCACCCCGAGGGAATTGGGACCCAACAGCCGCATTCCGCCCAGGCTGAGGCTGTCCCGCAGTTGAGCCTCCAGGTGGCGACCAATGGCCCCACTTTCCCGGAAGCCGGGGGAAATCACCAGGGCGGTCTTCACCCCCGCCGCCACGCAGTCTGCCAAAATGCCGGGCACGATGGATAGGGGGGTGGCGATGATGGCCAGGTCTACCGCCTCCGGTACGGCTTGAATTTGGCCGTAGGTTTCCACATCTAAAATGCGATCGCCCGCCCCGTTGATGGAAAACACATGGCCGAAAAACGGCGAGGTGATTAGATTTCG
>JAQCHG010000077.1 GCA_027619675.1 Cyanobacteriota bacterium | reverse complement strand
CATTGATGTGGATTCCGAAGAGGTCTGGCCCGACGAACCCACCCCGCCCCCCTCAGATTCCTGATGGAACCCTAGCCCCACAGAAAACCCCCGCTGCATGGCAGCGGGGGTCAGCACTGAGCTTTCTGTTTAGAACAGACTTGAATGGGCGCGGGGCCTAAGCAACGGCCTTGCGCTTCGCTGCCACCGCCAGACCGCCCAGAGCCACCAGGCCCAGCACGCTAGCGGGTTCAGGCACATCTTGAGACTCTTCGTACTCATAGGTCACGGTGTAGGTACCCGTGTGGGAGTTTGTATCGTCATCGCTTTTAACACCAGAGTCCGTAGCGCTAAAGCTATAGAGATACTCCGCAGGGCCATCACCGTAGGCCACTTTCACGACCTCGCTGATCTGTAGTGACTTGTCACCAAAGAGAGCGCCGAACGCTTGTTTCTCCATATTGTTGAGGTAGAAGAAAAACTCGTTCCGGCCGTCGTAGTGACCCGCCAGCTCAATGGTGAGGGTGCCGTTACCGTCGCCCGTCACGGTGTCGATATTGGGGTCACTGAAGCGCTCGAAACCGCCCTCACCGTAGAAGCGATCAAACAGGTCTGAGAATTTGGGAGCACTGGCGATCGCGCTAGTCTTCGCCATCCCTGCCAGAGTTGGATTCCCAGTCTTGGCTAACGTTCCAACATAAGCAAGATTTCCCAAACCTTCGGAGATCGCTGACTCCGTAATGCCGTAGGCATTTAACACAGCGGTGAACCAGGTGTTCGCTAGGTCATTGTCACCGTAGGCTGTCGTGCCGTCGTCACCGAACCAATCCACTTTCGTCAAGCTGCTGAGGGTGACGGTCTTGCCATTCACCTCACCCGTCAGAACCGTGGGGGTACCGAAATCAGCGGTACCCGACGAACCCGTTTGTCCACCCAGTTCCACATTGCCTGGGCCGCTCAGGGCACCCGACAAGTCATTGCCCAGTGTGGTTGTGGTGCCGTTAGATTCATAGATGAGATGGGTACCCGACACGGAAGGTCCGGTTAAGCTACCCGCCATGGCTGGGGCGGTCATCATGCCAGCTAGGAAAGAAGCGCCTAGGGCCAGTTGTGCAAGTTTCATAGTGGGTATTGGAAAAGTACGACTCAGTAAGGTCTGGTGTGCCCCTGAAGAGGACTAACTGCGCGTACAGAGTGAAGCCGCACACTTCCCCTGCTCAGCTTGTTGTCATCATGCCTGCTTAAAGTCAAAAATGTCACAAGCTACTTTGACAATTCACGGAAACCTAATCTGCTTCTGTTGAAGTGTGAAATCTGCATGTAGCAGTCCCCTAAAAGAGGATTTTCCGCAAATTCTCGGTAGTGAAATGGCAGATTTTGGCCAGGCGCGGTGTCTTGAGGCGCTGGGTAACCGTCCCGTGTTCACGTTAGCGGCTCTCCTAAGGAGCACGGATTCGCTGGCTTTGCTGTCACAGGAGGATAGGGAAAACACTTAGGTTGTGGTTTCGACTTCGCGTAACCAACCTAGTTTCTGGAACAGTTAGGGCGCTTGACTGCTGCTAGCGCTCGATGGAGACGGTGACGGCAGCGACGGCGATGTACATGTCGTCGTTTTTGTCATTCAATTCTGCGATCGCACGGCCCGCCACCACCATGCCCCCATCTTCTAGGGTTAGGGTTTTCTGGCCAAAAGGCAGTACGGCTAGCACTTCGTCTTGGCGCACCTGTTCTGGGAAGGGGACGGCCACCTGTACATCCACGATCATCTGGTTGGGATGATCCAGGTTAGCCACTTCCCAGACGCCGGGGAGGGCATTGTGGGCGATCGCGTTGCGGACGGCCCGCGCTGCTGCGACGGTGGGGTCTTGACCGTGTTGATCGACCCCCATACCCATTTCGATAATGAAGCGTTGTCGGCTCATGACAGCGCCTCAGCGGTTTCGTAGCCCTGGATGTTTTCTGGCCGAAAGCGGCGCAAAATTGGGGTGGCCAGCCGAATTTGGGCCTCCGTTCCCCGCACCACGATTAAGTATTTGCCCGCATTGAGGCGGTTGCGGTAAGACAACGCATCGCCGCTGCCAATGGCGGCCCCGACGCCACCCCCCACAAAAAAAGCACCGAGTGCGCCGGAGCCTGCCCCCAAGAGTCCGCCAATCAGTTGGTTCCCCAAGGCCCCGGCCCAGGGAAAGGTGTTTAGCCCTGTAATGCTGTT
Organism: Cyanobacteriota bacterium; assembly: GCA_027619675.1. GTDB lineage: Bacteria > Cyanobacteriota > Cyanobacteriia > Phormidesmidales > Phormidesmidaceae > PCC-6406. The sequence continues at coordinate 5,056 of JAQCHG010000077.1, read as the reverse complement.
GAAGGTTAACCCAGCGGCAAAGCCAAAGGGCACCAACCACACCACCATCCGTCGCACCTGTTTCCAGGCTTCATTGGCGGGGTCAATCAGGCCGTATTCATCGGCGCTTTTGTAGCCTTTGCCGAGAATGGCCACCGCCTGCATGGGAAAGGTTTCGGTTTCCAGCGCAGAATAGGCTTCTTCCGCTTTGATGCGATCGCTGAGAACGGCAACCAAATAGTTCATCGAGCTAGGGAACCCATCAACGGCACAGCAGGGTCCGCCCAGGGCGGCACCCGGTTCCATTATTGCGTGTCCCGGTCCGGTTCACGGGTTCCTCTAGGGGGAAACGCCTGGCCCCGCGCCCCCGCCTGCCCTCGGGAATTGGGAATCCTGCAAACCCGACCGGGGAACCGGGGTATAATCAAGGGTGATGACCTAGTGGCGCTGCCCGTGGAACTTTCTTGTAAGAGCGAATATGCGCTGTTGGCCCTAGTGGAGTTAAGTGCCAACCACGCCAACCATGAGCCCATGCAAATTCGGCAGATTGCCACCCAACAAAACATTCCCGATCGCTATCTCGAACAATTGCTGGCTACCCTGCGCCGAGCCGGATTGGTGCGGAGCCAGCGGGGGGCGCGGGGGGGCTATTTGCTGGCGCGATCGCCCTGGCAAATTACCCTCTACGACGTGGTTAGCTGCATCGAAGGGTTTGACACCCAAGGGGAACCCCGCGACACCCCCGAAACCTCCGAGGGGCTGGTGATCACCGAAGTGTGGCAAGAGGTGCGCCAGGCAGCGGAGGCGGTGCTGCAAAAGTACACCCTGCAAGACTTGCTAGAGCGCTGTCACGCCAAGCAGCAGGTGGACATCATGTACTACATCTAGTGCCCCCTCGCCTTGGTCTGGGCTGCTTTGGCCTGTGGATCCGGTCCCTATTTCCTTCGTAAACCCCTCACCCCTGGTTGCCATCATGCGCATTGCCCCCGACATCACGACGCTCATTGGCCGCACCCCCCTGGTGCGCCTCAACCGCATTCCCCAGGCCGAGGGGTGTCGCGCCCAGATCGTGGTGAAGCTAGAGGGTATGAACCCCTCTGCCTCCGTGAAGGACCGCATCGGCATCAACATGATTGAAGCGGCGGAAGCCGCTGGGGTGATTACCCCTGGGCGCACCACCCTGGTGGAACCCACCTCGGGTAATACGGGCATTGCCCTGGCCATGGCTTCGGCGGCGAAGGGCTATCACTTGATTTTGACCATGCCGGAAACCATGAGCGCTGAGCGGCGGGCGATGTTGCGGGCCTACGGTGCTGAATTGGAACTCACCCCCGGTACTGAGGGGATGGCGGGCTGCATTCGCCGTGCCCAAGTGTTGGTGGATACCCTGCCCGATGCCTACATGCTGCAACAGTTCCGCAATGCCGCTAACCCGGATATTCACCGCAAAACCACCGCTGAGGAAATCTGGGCCGATACTGACGGGGCCGTAGACATACTCGTTGCCGGGGTAGGCACGGGCGGCACTATTACTGGGGTGGCGGAGGTGTTGAAGGCCCGCAAGCCTGGCTTTCAGGCCATTGCGGTGGAACCCATCGGCAGCCCCATCCTCTCTGGCGGCAAGGCGGGTCCCCACAAAATTCAAGGCATTGGGGCGGGGTTTATCCCTGAGGTGCTGAATGTCCAGGTGATCGATGAGGTGGTGACCGTCAGCGATGAGGATGCGATCGCCTACGGACGGCGGCTTGCCCGTGAGGAAGGGCTGCTATCGGGGATTTCTAGCGGGGCGGCCCTGAAGGCGGCGATCGAGGTGGGCAAACGCCCCAAAAATGCCGACAAATTGATTGTGATGATTCAGCCCAGCTTTGGCGAACGCTACCTCAGCACGCCGCTATTCCAAGACCCTGAACTGATGGCCGCTGTCGCGATCGGCTCCTGAGGGTGAACCGAGTTAGGGGCACCTTGGGATAGTGCTGGGGTGGCGGCGCGAGGTGGGAGATGGCCGTTCGCCATGCTTGACCTATGCTGGCCGCCCTGGGTTAACCGGGTTGAATCCCTGACCGGGCGGCGTAAACCTGCCAACCGTTCTCTAGCAGCAGGCAGAGGGGCAAGGGAGCTAGGGATTGAGCCAAGATACGATGTCACCGATGGACTCGATCATTAGGTCAGGTTGAATGCCCGTTTTTTCCGCCAAATGAGCCCGGTACTTGCCGGTTTTCACCAGCACCCCCTTTAACCCCAGGGACTGGGCACCCTCAATATCGGCTTCAATGTCATCCCCCACCATGATCACCTGCTCCGGGGTTTGACCTAATTCCGTCAGGGCCTGTTTAAAGAAGAAGGGATTGGGCTTGCCCACCACCAGCGCCTCGGTGTCCGTGGCGTATTCCAACCCGGTGACAAAGGCCCCAATATCCAATTGTAGGCCCGCCTCCCACTGCCAAAACTTACCCTTGTGCAAGGCGATGAGCTGTGCCCCCTGCATGATTAAGCGGAAGGCCCGGTTCAACACTCGATAGTTCCACTCATCCCCCATATCCCCCATCACCACCACGTCGGCTTGGGTATCGGACTGGGGAAACTCGGCAAAGTCCCGCTGGGTATCGGCGGACAGCAGGGGATAAATTTTCGGCTGACCCATCTGACGCAGATGGAGAACGGCGGCATAGGGGGCACTGATGATTTCCCCCGCCTCGATGGGCAACCCCATGGACTGCAAACTCTGGCTCAGGGTCGCCACGGATTCTGTGGTGTTGTTGGTGACAAAACGATAGGGAATGCCGCTATCCCTCAGTGCTTCGATCGCCGCGATCGCCCCCGGCAGCGGTTTATTGGCCACATAGAACACACCATTAAGATCCAGCAGGAGTGCTTGGACCTGGCCGAGCCCGTTGTTTACCATTGGCATTCCCCGATATGAACGACCTAAACGACCTAAATCTATGGAGTAGAGGGCCAAGACCCGCCCCGCCTCTTCCTGGAGAGTAGCCGATGGCGGATAGGTCGCGGTGGCTCAGATTTTACCGCTAGGGTTGGGCTGGCCAAGGCATTTGCGGCGGAAACGCTGCATTCTGTAACGGGCCAGGGGGCAGGGGGATTTTGGATTGCGGATTTTGGATTGCGGATTTTTGGATGGGGGCTCAAGGGACGGATACTTTGGGGGCGGTCAGGCAGGGGTACCTGCGACCGGAGGTCTGTGGCGAGGTGGCTGAAGGGTGTGGCGGGTTAGGGGATGTAGGGGCGATCGCGGGTATGGCGTTTTAAGGATTGGGGGTGGCAGGGATGGCGGTACCGCTATGGTTCGACGGGGCTTTGCAGCCGGGGCAGGCGATCGCCCTGAGTCCCAGTGATCCCGCCTTGATCTACGGGGCGACGGTGTTCACCACCCTGCGGATCTACGGGGGAGATTTGGACCATCCCGCCACCGCTTGGGCGGCCCACTGCGATCGCCTACATCAGGCTGTGGCTGAGCTGCCGTGGGCAGTACCCGATTGGTCCCGACTTCGTCAGGGGGCACTGGCCCTACAGACCCAGGTGCCGCCAGAGCACGTCATCCTGAGAATTACCCTCTTCCCCGATGGGCGAGAACTACTGACCACCCGCCCGTTGCCGCCCGAGTTAGCCACCCTTCAGCGCCAGGGGATCCGGGCTTGGGTGGCTCCGGTGGCCTATCAACGCCCCCTGCCCCAGTACAAAACGGGCAATTATCTGCCCTGCTGGCTGGCGTTGCAGGCGGCTAAAGCCCAGGACGCCCAGGAAGCGATTTTGGTCAATTCAGCGGGGGAGTGGCTAGAGACCAGTACCGGCAACCTGTGGGGCTGGGCAGCGGGCCAATGGCACACACCGCCCCTGGCGACGGGGATTTTGCCGGGGGTGTTGCGATCGCGGTTGCTCACCGGCCTAGCCCAGCAAGGTCACACCGTGGTGGAAAGCCCTTGGGATCCAGCCTTGCGGCAGCGCTTCACCCACCTGGCCTACAGCAACAGCGCCGTCGAGATCATCCCCATCCAACAGGTGCTGTTAAGCCCTCAGTCTGTGGACTACAATCCAGATCACGAGCCCCTGCGCGCCCTCTGGCAGGCGTTGCAGGCTTCGCCCCCTGAATTCTGAAGATGAGTTAACATTATTTAATACTTGTCCATATTGAACGTCTAGTCTGGTCTGTAAGGGCCACCGGGTAGCGCGTAACCATTCGCTGCCCCCTCGATTAGCCCTAATGTGTTTGGAGGCATAGCCCCGTGAATAAGCGGTGGAGAAACGCAGGATTGTACGCACTGCTAGTGGTGGTAGTCATTGCCCTTGCCACAGCAATTTTCGATAACTCCGGTCAGGAAACGGAAAGCTGGCGCTATAGCCGCTTCCTAGACGCGGTACAAAACAACACGATTGAGCGAGTGAATATCAGTGCCGATCGCAGCCGGGCTCGGTTTACCGCCCCCGACGGCAGTGGTCAGGTCACCGTCAACCTGCCCAACGACCCCGATTTGATCAGCACCCTAGAGCAAAACAACGTTGACATTGTTGTTTACCCCCAAGGGGATGACGGCGCCCTGGTGCGCCTATTCAGCACCTTCTTGATTCCCATTCTGCTGTTGGTGGTGTTGTTCTTTGTGCTGCGCCGCGCCCAAAGCGGCCCCGGTAGCCAGGCCATGAACTTTGGCAAATCAAAGGCACGGGTGCAGATGGAGCCCCAGACCCAAGTCACCTTTGGGGATGTGGCTGGCATTGAGCAGGCCAAGCTGGAACTGACGGAAGTGGTGGACTTCCTCAAGAACGCCGATCGCTTCACCGCCGTCGGGGCCAAAATCCCCAAAGGGGTGCTGCTGGTGGGGCCTCCTGGTACGGGTAAAACCCTGTTGGCCCGTGCCGTCGCCGGGGAAGCGGGGGTGCCCTTCTTCTCCATCTCCGGTTCTGAGTTTGTGGAAATGTTCGTTGGGGTTGGGGCGTCCCGTGTCCGTGACCTGTTTGAACAGGCCAAGAACAATGCCCCCTGTATCGTCTTCATCGACGAGATTGATGCCGTCGGTCGTCAGCGGGGCGCGGGCCTCGGCGGCGGCAACGATGAGCGGGAACAAAC
>JAQCHG010000076.1 GCA_027619675.1 Cyanobacteriota bacterium | reverse complement strand
ACCTGAGTGCGGGTTAAGCAAACCCCCTGAAACCATGCAACTTAATTAAAGAGAACCCATCACATTAAGTGGGCGATTATGTAGACTGGTGTCACCCTGCCCGCAGGCATCATTCTCTGAGAAGAGTTGAGCCGCGCTGCAAGCACTTTGAATTTTAGCTAACCCAAAACGATCTCCCTGCAAAAGTTCAGCCATTCTCAATCATCCCCCTAGTTTCGACACTGGGGAGATGGGGGGCGGTATCTCTGGGGTGAGCGGGGGGTGTCCGGTGCCTAGCGGCTGGGCAATTGCACCATGGCGATGCGAGAGGTCATGAGGCGATCCATCCAACTAGCCAAAAATGCTTGGTTAGCGGCCCGCTCATCAGCATTGGTCGTGTCAGCCGCGTGGGGCAGCAACCCCTGGAGGGCCGCTGAGGTGACACAAAACATTGATTTCTGAAAGCTAATACAGATCTGCACCCGCAGATCATCTTCCCCCCGTAGCCCTTGGCGATAGTAGTCGTGGAGATAGTCGGGGATGAAGTGGCGCATGTCCTGCATGAGCAGGGTGGGGGGAATGCCTGCGCCGCCCACAGGTAACGGGTCGGCATAGAGGGCACCGTATTGAAAGCGCCCTTGATCGGGCGAAATCTGCTGGGCTTGGGCGTTGTAAGACACCGTACCCAAGAAAGGCCCCCCCCGGAAAAACACCGCCTCCACATAGGGAATCGCCGTATCCGCCAAGAAGGTCAGCCCTTGGGATTCTGGCAAAATCTCGTAGCGATCGCCCCCAATCGTCACCGCAAAGTTAACGGGCAGGGCCGCATCCGCCACCAGCCCCGCCTTGATGTGCTCCACCACCGCCGGAATGGTGGTGAGTTCTCCGGCGTCATAGCGATCGGACAGGGTGAGAAAGATATCACTCATCACCGTCCAAAACTGACCCAGGGCCGAGTAATAGGCCGATTGCCGCACCTGCTCCGGCAAAAAGTCTGGAAATAGGCGGTGTAGCCCCTGCAACAGGGGATTGTGGCGAATTTTCGCCTGGATGGCCCGTTCACAGCGGGCCTTAAAATCATCGCTGTCTAAATAGGCATCGAGCCCGCCGCCCCCATGCCAGAGCATCCCCTTCATGCAGTACTCGGCATATTCGTAGTTGATGCGATCGTGCCACCAATGGCGCAGCAGCTTATTCAGCGTCACCTCGCCGTTGAAATACTTAAAAAAGGGAAACAGCACCAAAAACTGGTCCGTGGCCACGTACTTGAGGTTGTGGGCGTAGGCGTCCAGCACCACCCCATAGCTCTTGAGAATGCCTACCACCTCAATCAGGTTGGTGGGGTCATCCGGCAGCATGGCTTCCCCCCGCAACAACTGCTCAATGAAGGGCTGAAGGGGATGGCTGGCCTGGTCGGGTTTGGGCAGAGCTTGGGTCATGGTGGGCAGAGGGAAGGCAACAGGGTGAAGGCGAATGGAGGCGGGCAACCGCCCCTAGGGGGAGAGGGGCAGTTGGGCCACGGGTAGAGGAGCCACCGCCTGGGCCACCGGAACGACGGCGGTGGGATCCATGACCAGGGTGGTGGACTCGCTCCAGCGGGCCAACCAGTGGGGCTGTAACCCCAAGGCCACGATGATGAGGGAGAGCACCACCGCAGGCAGGCGATCGCCCCAACTCACACCGGGTAACAGCACATCGGGGGCCAAGACATCGCTGGCGGGCTGCACCGCCAAGCGGCCAAAAAAGACCCGGTTTACCAGCAGCAAAAAGTACACCGAGGTCAGCCCCGACCCCAACATGCACAGCAGGGTTTGGGTGGGGAAAGGCAAAAAGCTGCCCCGAAACACCACAAATTCTGAAATGAAGCCCACCATGCCGGGAATACCGGCACTGGCCATCACCCCCAAAATCATCAAACTGCCAATCACCGGGAAACCCCGCTCTGGGTTCAGCAGCCCCCGCAGCACCGTCATGTCCCGCGTGCCCGTTTTGGCGTACACCACCCCCACCAGCAAAAACAGCAGCCCAGAAATCAAGCCGTGGCTCACCATCTGCATGATGGTGCCGAGGATGCTGAGGGGGGTCGCCGCCGCCGCCGCCAGCAGCACATAGCCCATGTGGCCAATGGAGCTGTAGGCCACCATTTTTTTCATGTCCGTTTGGGAAATGGCCGCCAGGGAGCCATAGAGGACACTAACTACCGCCCACCCCGCCAGCCAGGGGGCCAATAGGCTCCACACCTCGGGGAACAGTTGCAGACCAAACCGTACCAAACCGTAGGTGCCCAGCTTCAGCAACACCCCCGCCAGCAGCACCGACACCGGGGTGGAGGCTTCCACGTGGGCATCGGGCAGCCAGGTGTGGAAGGGAAACAGGGGAATCTTGATGCCAAACCCCACCAACAGCGCCCCCAGCAGGATCCCCTGCTGCCCCAGGGATAGGGTTTGGGCTAGGGCGGGGCTGTAGTCAAAGCTGCTGCTGCCGCTGAGCCACACCAAGCCCAAAAAGCCCCCCAAAATCAAGGCCCCCGACAGGGCGGTGTAGATCAAAAATTTGGTGGCGGCATAGCCCCGACGCTTGCCCCCCCAAATGGCGATCAGCAGGTAGAGGGGAATTAGCTCTAGTTCATAGAAGATGAAGAACAGCAGCAGGTTCTGGGCCAAAAAGGCCCCCGCCACCGCCGCCCCAATCACCAACACCAGGGCAAAGTACAGACGGGGTCGGGCCACATCGCGGGGGGTGGCATAGACGGCGATCGCCCCCAGCAGGCTATTGATCACCACCAAAGGCAGGGCCAAACCATCCAGCCCCAACTGGTAGGTGAGGCCCAGGGCCTCTACCCAGGGCAGGGATTCTAAAAACTGCATCCCCGGTTGATGGATATCAAACTGGCTGGCCACCACCAACGCCCACACCAGGGACACCCCTTGCACTAAGAGGGATACGTGACGCAGGCGATCGCCCCGCCAAGACTGGGGCCATAGGGCGATGACCAACGCCCCCACCAGGGGGATCAGAATTAGGGTACTCAGCATGGGCTACCACATCGTCCAAGTCATCAACAGGCCCAGCAAACTCACCCCCACCACAATGGTGAAGAGATAGCCCTGGGATTGGCCGGAAATACTGTATTTGAGGCTTTCCCCCCCCAACAGAGAGGCAAAGCCAATGGCGTTGACAAAGCCATCCACCACATAGCGATCGAACCAGTTGCTGGCCCGCGCCAATTGACTCACCAACCCCACCACCGTGAGCTGATATAGGCGCTCGGTGTAGAAGTCGTAGGCCAGTAAATCCTGGGCAATGCGGAAGGTGCGCTGGCGCGATCGGGCCAGGGCCTTACTGAGGGGAATCGCCGCCCCCACCGTCACCCCAGCCAACCCAGACACCACCAGCAAGACCAGGGCGGTGACATTGATGTACTGCCAGGGGGGCAGCAGGTACAGCCGCTGCATCACCAAGGGCACCATTAGGTTAAACACCGCCAAAAACACCATCGGCACCGCCATGGGCCACAGCACCTCCGGGGCACGGCGGGTTTTGGGTTGGGTATCCCCCAGAAAAACGAGGCGGAACACCCGCGTCAAGTTCAGGGCAGTGAGAAAGTTCACCAGCAAAAACACCCCCACCAACACCGGCTGGCTTTTCCAGAGAAAATCGATACCGAGGCGATAGCCCCAGAAGCACCCCAGGGGGAACAGCCCTACCATGCTGAGGGCACCGACGCTGTAGGCCAGGGTGGTGGCGGGCATCTTGCGCCCCAGGCCCCCCATTTCCGTTAGGTCTTGGCAGGTGGTGGTGAGAATCACCCCCCCGGCGGCCATGAACAGCAGGGCCTTGGCGATGGCATGGGTGAGCAAAATCATCAGGGCCACCCCTGGCCATTCCGTCCCCACTGCAATGAACACCAGCCCCAGATAGGCACTGGTGGAATAGGACAAGGTCCGCTTGATGTCCACTTGGGCGATCGCCACCAGGGAAGCCCCCACCGCCGTAATCGTGCCCACCACCACCAGGGCCGACAGCGCCACCGGCGACAGCACCACCACCGGCTGCATCCGAATCAACACATAGGCCCCGCAGGTGACCACCACCGAGTTCCGCAGAATCGAGGCGGGGTTTGGACCTTCCATGGCCTCATCCAGCCACAGGTGCAAGGGAAACTGGGCACATTTGCCAATGGGACCCGCAATCAGGGCCAGCCCCAGTAGGGTGGCGGCCCAAGGGGCCAGATCAGCGGTCTTGACCCATTCGTAGAGGTCGTCAAACTTGAGGCTCCCGGCCATGGCCGCCAGGGCCACCACCCCCATCAGCAGCAGCACATCGCCAATGCGCTTGGTCAAAAAGGCATCGCGGGCAGCGGTCACCACCAGGGGCTGGGCGTACCAAAAGCCCACCAACAGATAGGTGGACAGGGTCAACACCTCCAGCAGGGAATAGGCCAAAAACAGAGAACTGCTCAGCACCACACCGCTCATGGCCGCCTCGAACATGCCCATCAGGGCAAAGAAGCGGGCCAAGGCCCAGTCCTTTTCCAAATAGCCCAGGGCGAAGATTTGAGCCAGCAAACTGAGGCCAGAGATCAGCCCCACCGCCCCGAGGTTAAGCACCGATAGATCCAGCGACAGGCTCAGGGACAGATCATGGGACTCGAACCAGAGGATGGAGAGGGTTTGGGGGCCTTGATTCCAAATGCTTTGGAAGGCCAAACTGCCGTGAAGGAAGGCCAATAGGGTCAGCGCAATGTTGATGTAGGCGGCGGGGCGGGGTCCCGTGCGCCGGATCCAGCCCGTGGCCCAGGGCAGGGCCGCGATCGCCCCCAAAATTCCGTAAAGCGGCACCCACCAACAGGTATCAATCCAAAACTGACTCATTACCAAATTCTTTTGATGTATCCCAACTCACGCTGGGCGGACTCCCCTGGACCCAGGGGTGCGGCTAGCAGGGTAAGACCCTGGGCAGCGATAAAAGCGCTGGAGCCTGATCGCCCATTGCCCTGGGCGGACCCCAGCGGCCAGCCCCCGTGCCAGGGGTCTCTCCGCCCTGGGGTTGCCGACCCCTGCCCCCTAGCGGGGCGAGTTGCCCTAGCCAAAAATCTACGGGCCTTTAGCGGCCCTCTTCTCCCCACAACCCATCCTGTCGCCCACAGCCCCCAGGAAATTCCTGAACGGCTTGATTGGTAGTCATCTTACCCGATTCCCTCCCTGCTCCCGAGGCCCAAGGGGGAATCTCAATGCGGTCGAGGGGCATCACGGCCGAGAGGATTGCAATCTCAATCTTGTCGCTAGGTGAATTTATTTGTAGGATTTTGCATTAGTTTTAATGATATTTAATATTAGAGACAATCATTGAGGCTTATATTGCCAAGGTGTCAGCGCCCTCCTATGCTTGACTTACATAGGAGTTTAAATGGGTTCATCCCTGCCATAGCGGGTCGAAAACCAACTTCTGAACACTAACTTTTCTAAAGTTTCTTGTTCTGAAAGTTGACGATTAACCCTTGGGATGTCCGCCTGTCTTGCAGAGGGAGATTTACGACAATGCCAATCGCAGTTGGAATGATCGAAACCAAGGGGTTTCCGGCAGTGGTCGAGGCAGCCGACGCCATGGTGAAGGCGGCTCGGGTGACCCTGGTGGGCTACGAAAAAATTGGGAGTGGTCGCGTCACCGTGATCGTGCGCGGCGATGTGTCTGAGGTGCAGGCTTCCGTGGCAGCGGGGATCGAATCCGCCAAGCGCGTCAATGGCGGTGAAGTGTTGTCCACCCACATCATTGCTCGTCCCCACGAAAACCTGGAGTTTGTGCTGCCCATTCGCTACACCGAAGCGGTGGAGCAATTCCGCACTTAAACAGTCTTGTTGTCCCTAGGCACGATCGCCCCTTGATAGCTCGATGGGCCATCCCATCCCTTGGGTGGGGTGCGCTTAGGTCAGGCGCGATCGCGGTTGGACTGGTGATGGGCGAGCTGTGCCCAAACCAGATGGGGAAAACATTGGGGTTGCCGTCCTCCACGGCAGCCATAGGTCCGAGACCGTACATTGCAGGCGTTATTTAGGGTTAGTCAAGATGGCAATTGCTGTTGGAATGATTGAAACGCTGGGCTTCCCAGCGGTGGTGGAAGCGGCTGACGCCATGGTGAAGGCGGCTCGCGTTACCCTGGTGGGTTACGAAAAGATTGGGAGCGGTCGCGTCACCGTGATCGTGCGGGGTGACGTGTCTGAAGTGCAGGCTTCCGTCGCTGCTGGGGTTGAGAACGTGAAGCGGGTCAACGGGGGCCAAGTGCTGTCCACCCACATTATTGCCCGTCCCCACGAAAACCTGGAGTTTGTGCTGCCCATTCGCTACACCGAAGCGGTGGAGCAATTCCGTGAAAGCGTGAGCGGTATTCGTCCCTACGGTCGTTAGGGAGAGCGAATGTTACTGGCCAAAGTTCGCGGCACGGTTGTAAGCACTTGCAAGGAACCGAGCCTCAATGGCGTCAAGTTTTTGCTGGTGCAGCTTTTAAACGACATGGGCGAGTTGCTGCCTGACTATGAGGTGGCCGCCGATGTTGTGGGGGCGGGGGTGGGCGAATGGGTGCTCATCACCCGAGGCAGTGGTGCCCGTCAGCACGAAGGCTACGTCGATCGCCCGGTGGACACGGCGGTAGTCGCTATTGTCGATACCGTTTCCCTTGACTCTGGTGCGCTTTACAACAAGCGCGAGGACTGGAGCTGAGGTCCCCAAGGGTGATCCTGGGCGATCGCGGGGCGATCGCGAACTGTGGTTGCTGAGAGCTGAACATTGTTCGGAGGGTTTTGGTTGCTATGGGGCACTACAGTGCAGTGGCTCCGTCAACCTCACGGCATCCGGAAGTCCTAGAACCCACGGTGGACGCCACCGCCCACGTGCATCCCTTTGCACAGGTGGCGGGGGCGGTTGCCATTGGGCCAGGGGCCTCCGTAGCGCCGGGGGTGTCTATTCAGGCGGATCAAGATTCCCCCTGCCAGATTGGGGCTGAAACCAGCCTCTGGGAGGGGGTTGTCATGCAAGGGCGGGTGCCCGGTCGCATCCTTGGAGAGGACGATCGCCCCTACGCCATTTGGATTGGTGCCCGCACCCACCTCGCCCATAAAGTCATCGTCCATGGCCCCGCCTACGTGGGGGACGATTGCTTTGTGGGCTTTCGCTCCACGATTTTTAACGCCCGTCTGAGCCCAGGCTGTGTGGTGATGATGCACGCCCTGGTGCAGGACGTTGAGGTGCCCGCCGGTAAGGTGGTGCCCTCAGGGGCTGTGATTACCGATCAAGCCCAA
>JAQCHG010000075.1 GCA_027619675.1 Cyanobacteriota bacterium | reverse complement strand
AGCGATGGTTTTCGGGACCGTGGAGTTCCTGCAAAATCGGGGCCACCATTTTGGACTGGATCCGGCCCTCGCGGGAATAGTCCACCAGGCAGTCGGTCCAGCGGTCGGTCATGACATCGGGCACGATGCGGGGCTGCCCCTGCCAGTACCAATCCAGAATTTCCCGGGGGAAGCTTTCGTCTTCCCACTGGCGATCGCGCATCTGGGGCAGGTCTGCCACCACCGCCTCTTCGAGAATGCGGCTGCGCCCATCGGGGAACAGACGAAACACAATCACGCGATCTGCCCCCAGCAGGCTCTGCACCTGCCACGTCACCGTGGTCAGGATGTCCTCTAGATTCAACGATTGGCGAATGTGCTGGATAATCTGCCCCAGGGCCTCCTGTTGCCGCAGTTGTTGGGCAATTTGGGCTTCCGCCCGCTGACGCTCCGCCAGTTCCCGCTGGCTTTGGGCATAGAAGCTGGCCTGCTGAATGGCGATCGCCAATTGATGGGAAATTTCTCGGGTCAGGGACACCTCAGGATCCCCCCAAGTACGCGGCCCATGGCATTGGTGGATGCACAGCAACCCCCACAGTTCGGCCCCGCACAGCAGGGGCATGACCAAGTTGGCCCGCACCTGAAACTGAGCCAAAATACCGCTGTGGCAAGGTTCTAACCCATTGCTGTAGATGTCCTCTACGGCATAGTAGCGGCCCTGGGCGTAGAGGTGGGCATAGTTGTCGCCAAAGCAGTGGTCATGGACCCGCACCGCCAACACTGAGGGAATATCCGCCACCCCCGCTTCCGCCACAAATTCCCCGTCGTCGTAGTGGCTCTCGGGGTAGAACTTAAAAATGCCCACCCGGTCTACCCCCAGCAACTGGCGGATTTCGGTACAGGCGGTGTCAAAAATGGTTTGTAAGTCGAGGGATTGGCGGATACGCTGGCTGATTTGCCGCAGCAGTTGTTCTCGCTCGACCTGCCGTTGTAGGGCGATCGCGGTGCGGCGATGGTCGCTCACATCCCGAAAGATGCCCCGCGTCAGCAGGTGTCCTGCCTCATTCGTATGGCAGGTAATACTGCCCTCCAGCATCACCTCCCGACCATCCTTCGTCACAAAGGTCATCTCCAGGGCGCTGAGGCTGTCCTGCTTACCCGCCAGCAGGTCTGCCGCCACCTGTTGACAGTGGGGATGGCAGTGGGGATGTAACACTTCAAAAATGGTCAGATCCGCCACCTCCGCCTCGGTGTACCCCAGGGTCGAGAGCCAAGCCCGATTCACGTACTCAAAATGGCCCGTATTGAGATTGACGCTTTGCAGCAGATCGTGGGCATTGTCAAAAAACTCCGTCAATTGCTGTTCCTGTTGCCGCAGTTCCGCCGTGCGCTGCTCGACCCTGGCCTCTAGGTCTACATTAAGCTGCTGGAGAGCGTTCACCGCTTGATTCCGGCTTTGCTCAGCCTGCTTACGATCGCTGATGTCCCGCACAATGATCAGGGCTTCATCGCTGCCGTAGGGCACAATCCGCACCTCGTCGTACTGCACGGTGTCCCCCAGCGCCGTTTCCTGCTCGTAGCACTGAATAGTGCCCGTGGTCAGGGCTTTGTCAACATGGGCCAAATGGCGATCGGCCATGGCCAAGGGCAAAATCTGCCGCAGGTGCAGCCCCACCGGGTTCTCCACCTGGCTGATATCCCAGGGGATGTTGCGGACAAAATTATCGCGGCAGATGCCGTCGCGCCCCACCCGATAGAGTAAATCGGGCATCACCGTCAGCACCGCTGTGGCCAGTTGCACAGACCCCGCCAAGGGGGACACTTGGGCTTGCAGGGTCGTTAGTTGTGCCTGGAGTTGGGCGATCGCAGCAATCACGGCCCCATCGCGATCGCAGCCTCCGGTTTCTACCGCTTGCCCCACCTGGTCGAGGGATCCTTGCATCGCCTGTAGCGCCTGCATCATTGCGTTACCGTCCATTGCTACACCTCACATCCCGCCAATTCGCACGCCCATAGCCTGCTGAAATGACTGCCAAGCCCCGTCCCCCAAGCAATCCTACGGCTTGAAACATTGCCTGCCTGCGATGGACTGAATATGCTCACCAGGTCTTTGTTTCAACCATGCCCTAAAGTAGAAATCTGCTTCATGGTTTTAAGTAAAAACTTAATTTTTTCTTCTTAACAGAAGACCCAAAAGCACAACTGCTCAATTTGTTTATAGGTTGATAGAGCTTGAATTTATGTTAAGTGCGATCGACCTCTAGGGGTAACCGTAAAACTGCGTCAAAAATCCGCCCTCACAACTCAGGGCAACACCGGATGCCCGCCCTTGCCTAACCCCTCGGAATACCCGTAATCCTTCGGAACAGACAGCTTTATCACCCTTTTCACCGGGACTGCCCCCTCGCCCACCCCGCTCTATCCGTATAATCCCTGACATTTTTGGGATCCCCCCCCCGCAAAATCCCGACTGGTTTTCAGAGCCCAAGTTCCGTGGGCCATCGGTGCAGGGTCAAGGGGCGACATGGGCAAAATAAGACCACTCCCCTGGCCAGCCTTGGGGAGCGTCGGGAACCGATTAATCTCAGGGTGTAAAGGTCGGCGGTTAGAACCGCGCTTTCACCGCTATGATCACATCAGGACAGGGCTGCCAGCCCCGGCAGAGATGTTCATCTGGGTGAATCGTAAGCGCCACTAACAAAACCATTACCTTTAGAAGCCTTTAATTTGGTGCTTTGAGTTTGGATGGATCAAACATCGCCCACGGTTTTATGTCTGCTCAGTAGTGCTGACAAATCCTCCCTATGGCGTTCTTGGCTGACCCAGGACAATCAGTGGACAGGGTCGGTACGCACGATTAGCCAAACTGATTTCATTCAGATTCAAACCACCTCTCCTAGGGAGGATTTGACCTCCCTAGCAGCCGTCGATATCGTCATTTTAGATGAACCCGTTTGTCATACCCTGTGGCCACAAGTCAAGGCCTTTTGGCACGGAAAAGCCACGGGCTTTTTAGCGCTTTTAGATACCGACGACGAAACCTGGATCGCCAGCCTATTAGCGACTGGGGTTGATGAGTATCTAGAGGTTAATGGCCTCACCCCCACCCGCCTGCGGCACACCCTGCGCCTGCTTTGGCAGCGGGTGCAGGCGCAGCCCCTCCACCACCGCTGCCAGCAGCAACAGCAGACCATCCACGAGTTAAAAAACCAGAAACATCTACTGCGGGCATTGCTGGATAATCTGCCCCACATTGCTTGGCTTAAGGATTGCGAAGGGCAGTTTATCACCGTCAACGCCGCCTTTGGCGATGCCTGTGGGTTGTCCCCAGCCCAGGTGGTGGGCAAAACCGACCTCGACATTTGGCCCACGGAGTTGGCGCAAGCCTATCGGGCCGATGATGCCCAGGTCATGGCCTCCCACCAGCGCAAACGGGTGGAGGAAGCCCTGGTATCCGCTGATGGCCACCGCCAATGGATTGACACCATTAAGACCCCGGTGTTTGACGAGGCGGGTGATCTCTTGGGCACCGTGGGCATGGCGATCGACGTTACCGATCGCAAGCAATTAGAGCAAGATTTACGGGATTCCCAGGCGAAGTTAGCGGATATCCTCCAGACCTCTAGGGCCTGCATCACCAGTTTTCGCCTCTATCGCGATGCCACTTGGGACTATGACTACTACTCACCGGGGAGTGAATGGATCTATGGCTACCCCCCCGAGGTCTTGAAAACCCAGCGGGACCTTTGGCGATCGCGGGTCGTCCCCGAGGACTTTGAGACCCTCATTGTGCCTGTGATCCAGGCCGTCTTAGCCGGAGAAACCCCCGACACCGTTGAATTTCGCTTTCGCCATCGGGATGGATCGATTCGGTGGATTCGCGAAAGCTGCGCGGTGCGCTGGGAGGCGGGGCAGCAATGCTGGGTGGTGACCACCGTGGGGGTGGATATCAGCGATCGCAAACGCCATGAGCTGGAACGGCAGCAGTACGAAGCCGCCCTAGCCCAAAGCGAAGCCAAGTTTCGATCGCTGGTGGAAAACGCCAGCGAAATCACCTACGCCCGCAGCCTCAATGGCAATCTGCTCTATATATCCCCCCAAGTGGAGGCGGTGCTGGGCTACAAACCCGAGGATCTGATTGGCCAAAACATCCTGGATCGCCTGGTGCATCCTGAGGACCGGACCATGGTGGACGCCACCACCGCCGATCTGGTCGTCACGAGCCAGTCCCAGCGGGCACTGGAGATGCGCCTGCGCCATCGAGACGGCCATTGGCACTGGCTGCGCAGCAACACCTCCGCCATTGTCAATGACGCAGGGGCGGTGGTGGGCATCCAGGGCATGTCCGCCGACATCCACGACCAAAAGCTGGCGGAGCAAGCCCTGCAAGAAAGCCGCGCCCGCTTTGAGGCCATCTATGCCCAGGCGGCGGTGGGCATTTCCCTGGCAGCCCTACCCTCTGGGCAAATTATTTTAGTCAACCAGTGTTTCTGCGACTTTGTGGGCTACAGCCAGCAGGAACTCTTGCAGATGAGCTATCTGGACTACACCCACCCCGACGATTGGCAACAGGATGAAGCCCTGATGACCCAACTGATGGCGGGGGAAATCGAGCACTTCACCCTAGAAAAGCGGTTTGTACGGCCATCGGGGGAGGTGCGCTGGGGAGCCTTGACGGTGTCCTTGGTCAAGGATGCTGAGGGCCGCCCCCTGTACGACATCGCCATCATTCAAGACATCACGGAGCGGCGGCAGTGGCAGCAGGCGGTGGAGGAGAGTCAGGCCAGCGTCCGCCGCAGCGAAGAACGGCTGCGCACTGCTATGGAAGCGGCCAACATGGGCAGTTGGCACTGGCACCTCGACACCAACGAAGTGGTCTGGTCTGAAACCCTAGAGCGGGTGATGGGCCTAGACCCTGGCAGTTTTGATGGCCGCATGGAAACCGTCGTCGCCATGATCTACCCGGCGGATCGGTCTCGGGTGGCCGCCGCCATCGAACGCAGCCTGCACCTGGGCATCCCCTACGACATTGAGTTTCGCTTTATCCGGCCCGACGGCAACCTGCGCTGGGCGGCCACCAAGGGCAACAGCATCCGCAATGGGGCGGGGCGGGTCATCGCCATGGCCGGGGTAGACATTGACATCACCGATCGCAAACGGGCAGAAGCCGCCCTACAGGAAAGTGAAGCCCGCTTTCGGCAATTGGCGGATACAGTGCGGGAAGGGTTCTTTGTCTTTGAGGTCAGCGACGATCGCTACTCCTACGTCAACCCGGCCTACCTGGCGATCACGGGGTTCTCGGAGGCCCGCCTCTATGGGGGCGGTAACCCCTGGGTGCAAGGCATTCACCCCGCCGATCGCGATCGCGTGGATATCCTCATGCAGCAGGAACTCCAGGGCCGACCGGGGGAGACAGAATACCGCTTTCAGCGCCCCGATGGCACCTGGCGCTGGCTGCGATCCCAGTCCTTTCCCATCCAAGACGACAGCGGCATGGTGGTGCGCATCGTGGGTACGGTGGCAGACATCAGCGATCGCAAACAGGCAGAGATCTCTCTCCAGCGCAACAACACCCTGCTGAGGGCCATCAGCGCCGCCCAGACCCAGTTCATCACCAACGCCGATCCGGGTCTGCTGTTTGACAACTTGTTAGAAACCCTGCTGGCATTAACGGATAGTGAATATGGCTTCATTGGTGAAATTTTGTACACCGCCGATGGACAAGCCTACGTCGATGAGTCCTACATGAAGATGCGGGGGCGACCCTACCTCAAAACCAAGGCCATCACCAACATCGCTTGGAACGAAGAAACCCGTCGGTTTTACGACGAGCAGGTCCCCCACGGCATGGAATTCCACAACCTCAAGACCCTCTTTGGCCAGGTGATGGTGACCGGGGAGCCCGTGATTGCCAATCACCCCAGTACCGACCCCCGCCGGGGGGGGCTTCCCGACGACCACCCCCCCCTCCATGCCTTTCTGGGGGTGCCCTTTTTTCGGGGAGAGCAGTTGGTGGGCATGGTGGGGCTGGCCAACCGCCCCGAGGGCTATGACGAAAGCATCATCGCCGAGTTAGGCCCCTTCTTGACCACCTGCGGCAGCACCATCGAAGCCTACCGCAATGAAGTCAAACGGCAGCAGGCAGAACGGGCGTTGCAGCGGTTTAACGAAGAGTTAGAACAGCGGGTGCAGCGGCGTACCGCCGCCCTGCATCAGTCAGAACAGGATCTACGCACCATTTTCAACAATGTCTACGACGCCATTTTTATCCATGACATTGACGGCACCATCGTAGATGTCAACGATCGCGCCCTGGCCTTGCTGGGGGCCACCCGCGAGCAACTGATCGCGGCCTCAGTGGCAGATTTAACCGCTGTGCCAAACGTGAGTGCCCAAGCCGCCACCTACCTGGCCCGCGCCTACGCTGGGGAGAGTCTCCAGTTTGAGTGGTCAGTCCGGCGGTTTGACCACCCCAGCCGTTTTGAGGCGGAAGTTTCCCTGCGGGGGGGCACCCTGGGCAACCGCCCCGTGGTCATTGCCAGTGTACGGGACATCAGCCATCGCAAACGGCTGCAAGCGGAACAGACCCGACTGCTCAACATTTTGGAGGCCGCCCCCGACCACATCGGCATCGCCACCCCCGACGGCACCATTATTTGGAATAACCGCCAGGCCAAGTTGCTGCGGGGCCTGCCCCTCGACACCGACCCCGGTCAACTGTCCATTGAGATCTACCATCCCCCCTGGGCCACCGCCATCATTTGCCAAGAGGGCATCCCCACCGCCATGGCCGAGGGCATTTGGATGGGGGAAACCGCCCTGCTCACCGCCGATGGGGAAGAACTGCCCGTTTCCCAAATCATCTTGGCCCATCACTCCCCCACGGGAGCGGTGGAATATCTGTCTACCATCATTCGCGACATTAGCCCCCTCAAGGCAGCGGAAACCGCCCTGCGCCGCGTCAATGCTGATCTAGAAGCTCGGGTCCGCGATCGCACGGTGGAACTGCTGACGGCAAAGGAGGCCGCCGAAGCCGCTAATCAGGCCAAGAGTACCTTTTTGGCCAACATGAGTCACGAACTGCGCACCCCCCTCAACGCGATTTTAGGGTTTAGTCAACTCATGGGCCGCGATCGCACCCTGTCGGTGCAACAGTTAGAAAACCTCAACATCATCAACCGCAGCGGCGAGCATTTGCTCACCCTAATCAACGACATCCTCGAAATGTCAAAAATTGAGGCGGGTCAGGCCACCCTCAACCCCAATGGGTTTGACCTAATTCAACTGCTCCATGACCTGGGGG
>JAQCHG010000074.1 GCA_027619675.1 Cyanobacteriota bacterium | reverse complement strand
TTTGGCAGGCCCTTTGTGCCGCCGAACAGGCAGAATTGAAGGACTTTGAGCGGGAAACAGCCAAGTTTTTTGAAGCCTGCCTACCCATTGAAGAAATGGCGCGGCGGGGTGAAGACACCATGCGCTACGGTCCCCTTAAGCCCGTGGGGTTGTTTGATGCCCGCCTTGGGGATTTTAAGGATCCCGCCAATCGAGAGAAGAAACCCTATGCCGTGGTGCAACTGCGCCAAGAGGATAAGGCTGGGCAACTGTGGAACCTGGTGGGCTTTCAAACCAATCTGCGCTGGGGGGAGCAAAAGCGGGTATTTCGGATGATCCCCGGCTTGGAGGACGCGGAGTTTGTGCGCATGGGGGTGATGCACCGCAACACCTTCATCAATTCCCCAGAACTGCTGGGGCCAACCCTCCAATTTCACCGCCGCCCGACCCTACTGGCAGCGGGGCAGTTGATTGGCACCGAAGGCTACACCGCTGCGACGGCTGGGGGATGGTTGGCGGGAACCAACGCTGCCCGTCTGGCGCGGGGCCTGTCGCCCGTCGCCCTGCCCGTTACCACCATGATGGGGGCACTGTTTGATTTCATCAGCAGCGCTGAGCCCAAGCACTTCCAGCCAATGCCCCCCAACTTCGGCATTTTGCCCACCCTGCCCGAGCGCATCCGCAATAAGCGGGAACGGTACGGGGTCTATCGCGATCGCGCCCTGGCGGATTTAGACACCTGGTGCGGGCAGCAGTCGATAGGCGATCGTCCGGTTCCAGTCACCGCCTGAGGCTTCCTGGAACAGCCCGCAGGGTGATTAACACATATTCCCAACCCTGGCAACGTTAATTTTAACTAGGGGTTGATTTTGATCTCCGCTCCCCCTGAAGGCTAAAAAAAACGGAAGAAAGCTGCCCCTTAAGGATTTAACGGGGATCAATATAAACAGAGCCCTTTCCTAGGTTTAGGGGACCAATCTCAACTTTTTCCATTCTGGAAATGTTGCCTGGATCACTGCTTTTTTAAGCCCCACCCCTAAAGCTATCGATAGGAGTCCCCTTTAGTCTTTGAACAGGGATTAATTTGGTGTTCCAGTACACCAGCTAGATCATCTGTTTTATAAATCTGTCCTTTGACAGGCAGTTGGGGTTACGTGAATGGGATGTTCCCTGGTTTTTACCCCGCGATCGCGGCATACGGAAAAATTCTTTAACAGGTCAGTCTTATGTCAGCAGCCAACACGCTTCGCACCTCAATCCAACCTACTGACCCCTTTGAGCGGGCCGACACCGATACCCGCCTAGCCCTGCTGTGGGTCATGGCCAAACGACTCCGGCAAATCTCCACCACAGCGGCCCCTGCTGCTGCCTTCTCTCAAGTGGTGCAGGGCCTCATTCGGCAACTGCACCAGGTGAAGCGTGAGGAACAGTTGGATGTGCTGCGGGAAATGATTACTGGGGACAATACCCGCCTCGCAGAAGCCTATAGCGCCCTGGATGCCAACATGCGGCTGGCCTTTTGGTATCGTCTGGTCAATAATCAGGCCAACTACGAGCTGGCTGCCCAGTTGGGGGCGATGCAGCAGACAGAACAGGTCACCCAAGCAACCGCCGACCTCAGCCGTCGAGACTCTAATGAGCTGTTCAACCTGTTTAAAACAGCGGTAACGGATACCGGAGCTATGCCCGCCTAGGGGCTGTTATCTGTATTATGTCAAATAACGCCAGGATCCTCGTTTTACAAGGGTTCTGGCGTTATTGAATGGTCGAAGCGGCTGCGGTCAGGGTGCTTCAACACAGCGGTTAACCGTCACGGTTGATGATCCACACGCCCTAAATCGCCAGCAGGTGGGACACATCGAGGGTGCCAAAGTTAAGGCTCAAAGCAATATTGAGGTTTTCTAGAACATTTACCAACCAGCAGACACTATCGCGGGTTGCCGCCTCGTAATGACTAAAGAGGATGGAAAAGCGCCGCTCTAGGTAGGGCTTGACCTTACGGCAGATCAGCACCAGCTTCATCAACAGCCCCGTCGTCAAGGTGGGGCCTAGATTGTTGATGAGGTCCAAGAACAGAAAATGCTGGGGATCCCGTGGGGAATCCACCACGAGGAAATTGAACAGTTGACTACAGGTCCGCACCATCAAAAAGTCATTGAGTTGCTGTTCGTCACTGTCGGGATAGGTATTCTTCAGCCTATCGGCCAAGGCGATGTTGAACTTCCGGTTGCCGTAACTGGGGTCAACGGTAGCCGTGATGTAGTCGTAGAGCTCGGCCTTAAAGTCCCCGTAGAGAACAGATTGATGCTGTTTAAGGAAACTCTGGGCGGCATCTCGGTAGCTGTGTCCGCCCTTGACCTTGCTAGAAAACTGCTTAAGGGAAGCAACCAGTTCGGTGTCGCTCAGGAGGGTGGGATTATCTAGAGGACGCAGCCGCGACAGGGCAGTTGCCGCCGCCGGTCCTTGCTGGTTGAGGCGGGCTCGCCGCACCCGATAGGTGACGTACTGGGACAGATCAATCTCCAGCTTTTGCTGGGCTTCGGCCTGGATCCGCCGAACCACCTGTTGATGTTCTTGGGTGCTGTCCTCGTTGACGAGGCAATGTTCGTAAAGATAGGGGTAGCGACGAATTAAGGTGCCGAGGGGACGGTTGGCAGCCCCCGCGCCCCCGCTGCTTTCGTCTATGACACGGGCCAACCGCCGCAGGGTTAGGTAGTGCTCAGTTTCGGTGAACTGGGCCACCATTTCCCGGAGTTTGCGGGTCTGGCGCGATCGCGACAACCCTACCCGCTGGCTCTCGGGTGAGGAGCCTTGAAAACTATCAATCAGCGTGGGGATGCAGGCTTGAAATTGCGGTCGTCCTTGCCAACGGTTGATCAGAATGTGGCAGCAGCGGTTGAGAATGTAGCGAAAATACTGCTCGATTTCCCGCGAGGCAAGAATATCGTCCAGGATTTGGACGATTTCACGATCAGGATAGGCGACACCTTCGATGAAGAGCGATCGGAAACGCTGAATCAGAGCCTCTGGGGTTTCCCGATTCGCGCATCCTAACCAATGGTCGTATAACGCCTGCTCCTGTAAGCTAATTGAGCGGCTGTGGTAAGCCGACACGGTAGTCATGCCTCCATGTAGCCCGATGGGCTTCAGACGTTTCTAAAATAGGGTATCTACGTAAGCAAAGTCATGGATGTGCAAATTGCTGGATTTTGCATTCCTGCTTCGATGCACACCGACAGCCTATCAAGATCCCAACTGGATTAACGTCCGTTTTTACACTAAAACCTACACCCTGATTGCTTAAGAATAATGCGTGCATACCCAGGCGTGACGGCCCCAATGCAAGGTTTTTGCAAACCTTGTATAAACATTAACCAAAGCCTATCGGGATTACCCTGAGTAGAAACCACAACCGTTAAGACCCCAACCAGTGGCTTGAATCTTGAGGCGATCTCCCTGACCTCGGGGACTGCTGCCAGGGGGATTAATGTCAGGGGCCGTTGACGCCGTTGGGAGGTTAGGGGTTCCCAGCTATACCAGAAAGCAGGCTTTAGGCCAGACCGTTGACGTTGCTGGGAGGCCAAGATTGCCAGCCCAGGCCATTCTTTCTCCATTATCAAGGGGCGGTCCCTGGCTAGGGTAGGATGCTTGAGATTCTTATTGCCATCCGTGGCGGTGGCGATCGCGGAGTTCTGCACCTATGGCATTCCAAGCATCCCTAGGGGAATTGGCCCACGTTCTTCAGATCCAAGCATTGGGTCCGTTGGCGGCGGTGCGATCGCACGTCGTGACGGGGGTTTCTACCGATACTCGCCAGCTACAGCCTGGGGATGTGTTTGTGGCTTTGAAAGGTCACAACTTTGATGGTCATCAATTTGTGACCCAGGCCCTAGCCGATGGGGCAGTGGTGGCAGTGGTGTCTGACCCCATCGCCTCAATGGACCGCTGCCTGAGGGTGCCGGATACCTTGGTGGCCTATCAGCGGTTGGGCCAATGGTGGCGGCAGCAGTTGGGGACACCCCTTGTGGCCATCACCGGGTCGGTGGGTAAAACCACCACGAAGGAACTGGTGGCGGCGGCTTTGGCCACCCATGGCCCCGTGCTGAAAACCCAAGCCAACTACAACAATGAAATTGGGGTACCCAAGACGCTGCTGCAACTCACGCCAGACCATGCCTTTGGGGTGGTGGAGATGGGCATGCGCGGGCCAGGGGAAATCGCCCTACTGGCGGACATTGCCCAGCCCGATGTGGCGGTTATTACCAACGTAGGCACGGCCCACATTGGTCGTTTGGGGTCTGAGCAGGCAATCGCCACTGCCAAATGTGAACTCTTGGCTCAACTAGCCCCCACGGGCATTGCCGTCTTAAACCACGACAATGAACGGCTGATGGTGACCGCCGCTGGGGTGTGGTCGGGGCAACAAATCACCTATGGCTTAACGGGTGGGGATGTCCAGGGGACGGTAACGGCGGATAACACCTTGGTGGTGGCGGATACCGCCTTACCTCTCCCCTTGCCGGGGCAGCACAATGCCCTAAACTACTTGGCGGCGATCGCCGTGATGCAAGCCTTGAATCTAGATTGGCGAGTCCTAGCGGCAGGGGTGAACCTCAACATGCCCCAAGGGCGGGGGCGGCGCATTCAGCTACCGGGGGACATCGTCATTTTGGATGAAACCTACAACGCTGGGGTGGAATCCATGCAGGCAGCCCTGCACCTATTGGCCCACACCCCTGGCCAGCGTCGCATTGCGGTGCTAGGCACCATGAAAGAACTCGGGGATCACGCCATTGCACTACACCATCGGGTGGGGGAAACGGTCCAGCAGTTGGGCATTGACCATCTGCTGATTTTGGCGGATCCCCCTGAGGCCGAAGCCTTCGCTGCCGGAGCGGCATCAGTTCCCTCGGAGCAATGGACGGAAGCCGCTGGGCTAATCCAGCGGCTCCGGGGGTTGATGAAACCGGGCGATCGCCTGTTGTTTAAGGCGTCACGGGCGATCGCCATGGATCAGGTGGTTGAGGCACTGGTATCGGCTAAAACCCCAGCCCCCTCTGCTAATTAGCCACCAAGGGTGGACGCTCTAGGGGCAAGATGAAACTTTCTGGGTTGTACAAATAGTCAATGTGATCCAGCAAATTGCCTAAAATGCGTTCCTCAGACGCGTAAGGATTGAGGGTCAACAGAATAAAACTGCCATCCCCTGCACAGGGTATGCCGTAATTAATGACGGCACAGATGACCGTTTCTTCACTAACCGTTGGCCCGAGGTCATTGCCAGCATCAACGGTGAATACGGTATCGGTTTTCAGGTAATAGCGGGTGGCCAGATCATTGACCTGATTGAACTTTGAGGTGACGGCAAAACAGCGATCTTCCGCACTATTGCCCCCCATATCTGTGAATCGCACCATGGGCGTGGATCGTTCGATAGGAACCTCATCTTCCTCTGCGAAAAAGCGGCTGCGACCGTACATTGTCCAGCCATAGCGGGTTAATTCGCAGGTAAAGCTCACCTCATTGAGGGGCTCGTGCAAACCATCACTATCATTGTCTACGTAAAAGCGTGCCCAGCTTGGGGTCGCCAAACTGGCCAACAGGGCACTGGTTCCCCCTAAGGTGGCTAAGAGGGTTGCAACTTTCCGCCAAGGAGTCCGTCTCATAGGGCATACTGACCATTCAATGATTGAAGTAGGGAAGAGGGGTGACACCTCTCACCTTCTCCCCTTTTTTCTCATTTCAGATTTCCTTGATCCGGAAAAACTCGTAAGAATGCAGTGCTTCGTTATTGACTGACTGCACGACACAGAGTCCCGTTGTCCACTGCTCCTAATCTATCCAGCCGCCCCGTCCTCACGATTTCAGCCTGTGTAAGGCATTTGAGGCGGCCAATATTTGGTCATACATCCCTTCCAACTGGGCGGTTTGGGTACGAATATCAAACTGGGTGATGATCCGCTGTCGCCCTGCTTGGCCAAACTTTTGACACAAGTCGGGTCGCTGTAAAAACGTCACCAACCCCTGGGCTAGGGCCACCCGGTCCCGTTCCGGTACCAGTAAGCCCGTTTCCCCATGGGCTACCGCTTCTGGTATGCCACCGCTGGCATAGCTCACCACGGGCAACGCCATGGCCTGGGCCTCCAAAAAAACCATGCCTAACCCTTCGGCATCCCCCTCTGGGGTCACTAAGCTGGGGCCACAGAAGACCGTGGCTCGGTTCATCCAGTCCTGTACAGCGGTGGGGGGCTGCTTGCCTAAAAAGTCCACCCTTACCCCCAGATCCTGAGCCAGCTTTTGTAGGGCAGGCCGGAGGGGGCCATCCCCAATGACCACTAAACGCACGTCGGGGATTACCTGCTGTACGTCAGCCATGGCTTGGAGTAAATCTCCCACCCCCTTCTTAGCTACCAATCGCCCCACAAACAGCACCATCGGTGCTGTCGCCCGTTGGGGTGGAGGGGTAAATCGCTGCACGTCGATACCGATGTAGTGGGTGGTCACCCGAGGGGCTGGGCATCCCTGCTCAATCAGGGCGCGGCGGATAAAGTCTGAAACTGCGAGGATGTGATGGGCCGATTGAAACAGGCGCGATCGCTGTTTTAAATATCGCTCTCGAAAAAAACGCCCCCGATGGCGGATAAAATCCCACCCGTGGCTCAAGCCCCGCTTCAACTGATCGGGATCGGCTTGCAGGGTGGCGTCATAGCCATGGCAGGTGACCAACAAAGGTCGATGTAGCCTGTTGGCTAAGGCCAAGGCAAACAAACCATCAAAGCCAAAATGGGCATGGATCAACTGAGGAGCCGTGCCTTGCAATTGACGGTACCAGGTGGTGGGTACCCTACCTACCAGTTTGTAGGCCATTTTTTCCACCCCTGGCCAAGGGGCTGTGGCTTCAAGGCTGAAGACTTGATCGGGGGGGAGGTCGGTGTCCAGCGCCCCAAGCGTTGTGGTACAGGCAAAGTAGGGGCAATACCGCTGTAGGTGACGGCTCTGCTCCAGAATGAAGGTTTCGGAATAGGGCAGTAGCTGATCCCGATAGATCAGCACCGTTGGCCGCTCATTCTGAGGATGGGCAGACATGGACCTCAGCAGGGATATTAGGGTTCCTCACCGCGAAAGCGGACAGCGCCATTTGCAAAATGCCTAAAAAGCTATAGAGCCGTAGCTGAAACTCACAGGCGGTGACCAGATCCCGATGGACACCGGGGCCGGAGCTGACCAGATGCAGCATGAGTTTGCGCAAGTCATTGATGGCAAACAGGCTGAGCTTCCAGGGGCGTAACCAAGGGCGGCAAGTGAGGGCGC
>JAQCHG010000073.1 GCA_027619675.1 Cyanobacteriota bacterium | reverse complement strand
CTTTAGCCCCCGTTGGGAGCCTACGGGTTCCAATCCGAATGGAACCCTTGGGCTCCCTAGCGGTTCCACCCAACTTGGGATTATGCCGTGACCAGCGGCTGTATCGGTGCAAGGCGTACCCTGTAGGGTGCGCCTTTTTGATGGCCCTGCATAGGATGGTCGGGCTCCTGTGTACCCCAAGACTGGTGCAAAGCCCTGGTGTCCCGACACCTGACGGATGTGGTGTTCTCATGGGCAGGGGACTGCCGCCAAACACTGCCGCATCCTCGGCGTGCCGCTGGAGCCGGTGTCTGAAAGCCCCTGGTTGATCGGTGTGACTGCGTCAGTCCGGCCACAGAATCTGTAATCCCTCCGTTGCCTGGATTTGGTGCAAACTTACGAAGCAGTTTCGGTTTTCCTGTGATGTCTGCCCCTGTGCTCTACGTCGCCATCACCAATCATGGCTTTGGCCATGCCACCCGCGCCGCAGCGGTGGCTGCCACGGTGCAAGTGCTGTGCCCAGAGATTGAAATTATTCTGGCCACCACCGCCCCAGAGTGGCTGTTGGCCTCCTACCTAGCGGGGCCGTTTACCCTGCGATCGCAGGCCTTGGATGTGGGGGTTTTGCAGGCCGACAGTTTAACCATGGATAAGGCGGCGACCCTGGCGGCCCTGCACCGCATTCGCCAGGATGCAGCCGCGTTGGTGGCGGAGGAGGTCGCCTTCCTGAAAGCTGCGGGGGTGGGGTTGGTGCTAGCGGATATTCCCCCCCTGGCGGTGGCGGTGGCCCACGGGGCGGGGGTGCCCTGCTGGATGATGAGTAACTTTGGCTGGGATTTTATCTATCGACCCTGGGGGGGCGAGTTTGTTGCCATGGCGGATTGGATTCAGACCCAGTTCCGCCACTGCGATCGCCTGTTTCGCCTGCCCTTCCATGAAGGGATGGCGGCGTTTCCTCGGGTGACGGATGTGGGGTTGACTGGGGGCACCCCCCGCTACGATGAAGACCATCTGCGATCGCGCTGGCGCTTACAGGCCCCGATTGAAAAAACGGTGTTGCTCACCTTTGGCGGCCTAGGGCTGGCCCAAATTCCCTACCAGGGCCTGCGCCACTTCCCCGACTGGCAGTTCATCACCTTCGATCGCCAGGCCCCCGCCCTCGACAATATCCGCATTGTGGATGATCCCACCTATCGCCCCGTGGACCTGATGCCCCTCTGTGGCCGCATTGTGTCCAAACCGGGATACAGCACCTTCTCCGAAGCCTGTCGTCTGGGCATCCCCATCATCACGGTGACGCGGGAAGACTTTGCCGAAAGCCCTGTGATGCTGGCGGCCCTGCAAGACCACCATCCCCACCAAATTCTCACCCCCGATCGCTTCTTTAGGGGCGACTGGTCCTTTCTGCGGGATTTGCCCACCCTACCCCGTACCCCCCAGCGCTTTGATCTGGAGGGTAATCAGGCGATCGCCCAAGCGGTGGTGAATTTCTTGACGGTGTAATCCCTGGGTGACGGTGGTTACAGCTTGCGATAGGCCCGTTTAGAGGCGATCTTGCCCTCCCGCAGGGTGAGCAAGTCACAGCCCGGAATCTCAAAGGGCTCCCCCTGGGCATTGGTGCCCGTGGCCAGCACCTCAATCACAACCTGGTCTGCCGTGGCCCAGTAGCGTACCGCCCGCCATTGGATATCCGGGGCGGATTTAAACAGACCCTCCACCGCTGCCCTGACCTCGGCTTGGCCCTGATAATGGGTGCCCCAAGCCCGAGCGGACGGTTCAAATTCACAGTCTTCTGTCATCAGCGCCATGATGGCATCCACATCATGGCGGCTCCAGGTTTGCAAAAACCCTGCTACAAAGTCGTCGAGTTGATTCGGCGTCATCCGAGTTCAATCCTGTTAAGTGCGTCAACAGTGGGGGCATCGGACCCCCGGCCTAACCCCGCTCATCGGTGGGCAGCCGTGCCCCCAGCCATGGCACGGGGGGATCAACCCTGCGCCATGGCTGGGGGCGGTACCCCTAGACCTTGGCTAGGGCAAAGGGCTCGCTAGGGACGGCGGTTGTGGCTCTCGCCGGGTGGACCCACTGGGGCTTAGGCGCGAGGGGCGCGAGGGTAACGGGCTCCTGTTCGCTGGGATTGTGGGCAATGTAGGGGGTGAGTTGTAGGTGTTGGTCGAGATGTGCCCCCAGCACCTGCCGGAGTCGAAAGATCATGCGCTCGTAATCCCGAGGAGACTGATCGGCGATCGCCCGCCGCTGCCCCACTTCCACTTCTTCCTCCCGCATGATTTGCCACACTTGCCGCTGCCGCTGCCGATGTTCGGGGCACAGGTGCCCCCAAACGTTCGTATCCGCCAGTTGGTAGGGCTCGTCGCAGATGCCGTTAAAGTGGCTGCGGGAACTCACCTCCCCAAACCGCCGCACCAAGGAGATGGCCTGGGGATGGTTGTGGGACATGTAGGCAATTTGGTTCTGTTCTTCCAACATGTCGTAGAGATCCCAGACGTAGGCCTCATAGCGCTTAAAGCGGGGGCGAGACAAATCCCCTGCGTCCAGGGCCTCTAGCACCGCTTGCAGGGCATAGTAGGCGGTGGCCACGCCCCCTGTGAGCCCAGGGGAGCGGAGGGGATCGATAAAGAAGGCGGCATCGCCAATCAGGAGCCAACCATCCCCCGTGACATTTTGGGCGTGGCGGCGGAAGTTGCGACGGACGGCGTAGGGGTCGTGGTTGGGATAGTAATCCGTGAGGATTTCAGCCCCTTCTAGCAGTTTGGCAATGCTGGGGTAGGTTTGCTTGTAATGCTCAAAGGTGGCTGCTGGACCTGCGGGTAACGCCCGATCGCGATCGCTGCGCAGCACCATGCCAATGCTCCAAATTTGCTCATAGGGGCAATTGAACTGTTGGGAAAGCTGATCGCGACTCAACATCGGTGTGTCTGGATCTGCCAAATAGCTCAGCATCGACCGCAAATTGGCATCCTTTGACTTTTGCCAAGACACAATCGGAATGTACCAAACCCACCCCTCCTTAAAGCACAGGTGCTGGGTATATTCATCCCGAGGAAACTCAGCCGTATTTTGCCAACCCTGGTACTCCTTCAGCCACTTCACATTCTTAAAGTAAGCCCAGATGGCATTGGTCTGAAACGGCACCTGGGACTCTTCATATTCACCAAAATGGCGACCTAATACACTGGAGGGACCAGACGCATCCACCACTAGGTCCGCCGTGATCTTGAGGCTGCCCGTGGGGGTCTGACAACTCAAATAGTTAGCCCCCGCTTTGAAAGTAGACTCTTGAGCTTTGACCTGATGCTGCCACCGAATGTCAACCCCAGCCCGTTCCGCATTGGCCACTAAGAGTCCATCGCAGACCCGTCGCTCCACCTGAAACGTTTCATCAAAGGTTTCCGTGATGTATTCAGGCGCAGTTTGCAACGGTGAATCATGGGTATCAGCATGGAAAAATCCCAAGCCATTTTTGGTGTAGAACAACCGTTGCAAGACTTCATGA
The DNA here is from genome assembly GCA_027619675.1 of Cyanobacteriota bacterium. Lineage (GTDB taxonomy): Bacteria > Cyanobacteriota > Cyanobacteriia > Phormidesmidales > Phormidesmidaceae > PCC-6406. The sequence continues at coordinate 3,810 of JAQCHG010000073.1, read as the reverse complement.
CGGATTCCTGTAGAGCGCATGGCGCGGCAGAACCCAGAGAGGGTACTTTCTCCAATTTTGTGACCCGGCGATGCCGCCCGATCTAAAACAGTCACCTTCAGTTCAGGACGCTCTTGCTTCAGCCAAGTGGCAAACAATAAGCCTTGAGGTCCAGCCCCAATTACGGCCACATCAAAGCGGTCGGAAAAATGAGAATCCATAAGTTTACGGTTGTTTAGTAGATGCAAACAAGATGGTCAAAATCACACGGGTTTGCAACAGCCCCAGATAATTAGTCCAGACTCTGCCCACCGATGACCTTGCACCCACAGCTTAACCAAAAAAATATACAAAAGCTTGTGTTGCCTTATACACCAACGCATTCGAGCTTGGGGGATGAATCCAAGGCGAATTTTCAGCTTCAATTCAAAAGACCACTTCTCACCTGTATGACCTGGCCTGTAACCGTCCCAGGGACTACCCTGGCTGGGTGGATTCGAAGCCAAAACTGCCCAGAATGTCCCCTAGCCCCTCTGGAACAGCAATGCCAACGGCTCCGCTCCCCTATGGCTTGCTATCGTGATTTTGGCAAAAGCAATTTAACCACGGAAGAATTGTCTGAGCATGTTGTCCTTGGTTAACGGCTCCATTTCTGCCCTTTTCAAAAGACTTGCCCTGTTTGGTGGGGAACAACTGTAGCGGATATGTCTCAGTTGCGATCGCCCTCGGTTCACTTTGCTGGGAAGTTCGATCTGAACAAGGACGAAGCGGTTTTGGATGAACTCGACTCAATAATTTTTAGGGGATGATACCCCCGCCATAACACGCTGAGCGATGGGTCACAGAGGGTTGGGGATAGCCAAAACTAGACGCTGGGTAACGCAACGGTTGAAGCTCCGCGCTGCTGGGTTGGCGTGGGCATGGCCGTGGTTCCCCGGCAGGACTTTGGTCGTGGTGTGTTCACCCACATGCCCTACTGGAGAGGCCCTAAGGGTTGTGAATGGAGCCGTTGGGCATGGTGGCATCAACGAGGCACGCCCCTTCTAGCTGGGTTCCCCAAAGATTGGCGTGGGTAAGATCGGCTCCCCGTAGGTCAGCCCCCCGCAGGTCGGCTTCCGCTAGATGGGCCATGCGGAGGTTGGTGTAGCGCAAGTTGGTCTGCCTTAGGTCCGCCTGCCGCAGGATGGCTTCCCGCAGATCGGCGGTTTCTAAATTTGCCCCTTGTAGTTTGGCCCGGTGCAGATTTGCCCCAATTAAGTTCGCCCCGATCAAAATGGTCCCCCGCAGGCGGGCTGAACTCAAGTTGGCCATGCAGAGATTGGCCAGGCTGAAGTTGGCAATATCTAGGGTGGCTTTGTGGAAAGCGGTGCCAATCAGATTGGTGACGCTGCCGACGACGGCGGTAAGGTTGGCTTCATGGAGGACGGCATCTTGGAGGTTGGCCATGGCTAGGGTTGCCTCCCGCAAGTCCGCCTGGTTAAGGACGGTGCCTTTCATTTGGGCCTTGCTGAGATCCGTGGTGTACAGGAGTGCCCCCCGGAGGTCTGCCCCGGATAGGTTGGCTTCGCGAAATTGCGCCATGCAGGCATCGGTTTGGTTCATGCTGGCCTGCCGCAGATCTGCTTGCAGTAGGTTGACTTCCCGGAGTTTGGTGCGGGTGAGGTCTGCGTTGGTGAGGACGGCGGCATTGAGGGTGGCCCCGACTAAATCGGCATCGTGCAGCAGGGCTTCCCGCAGGTCTGCCCCGGTGAGCACCGCCCCTTGCAGGTTGGCGTAGCTGAGATCAGCGGTGTAGAGCAGGGCTTCCCGGAGGTTGCTGTGGCGCAGATCGGCGTAGCGCAAATCCGCCATGCAGCAGTCCACGGCGGAAAGGTCGATGGCGGGGAGTTGAGCTTGCCGCAGCCGCGCTTCCCGCAGATTGATGCGGGGAGGAGATTGGGCAGATTGGGAGATGGCAGGTGTGGAAGTCTGCTGACGCCATTGATTCCAAGCGTCAACCCCGTGTTGCAACAAGACCTGTGGTGGTGCGTTTAACATGGCCTTGTCTAGTTATCTAAGGTAAAGTTTGTCACCTGCATTGTGTTAAGAATACTATTTGCCTTCCGGATCGGGGAATTAGGAGCTGTCTGCCCTGGGGTTAGGGACCTTGGCCTATGCTGAAAGGGGACAGGGACGGGGAATCGGCGATCGCCCAACGATGGCCAACTGGTCTTCCCAGACAATGCCCCGGTATCTTCACCGATGGAGCCTGCGTCGGTTGCCGTTGTGACCAGATCCAGAATGCCCCGTCGTCTCCCTAGGCCCTCACTCTGGGTGGTAGGGCTGCTGCTGTTTCTCTAGGGCGTTACTATGACCGCCACTACCGCCACCCGCCATTACCAAACGGTGCTCGACCTAGACACGCGGGGGAAATCCCTACTGCGGTTTACTCACGCTGTGCAAGCGGCGGTCAGTACCTCGGGCATCGTGACCGGGCTCTGTACGGTCTTTGTGCGCCACACCTCCGCCAGCCTGATCATTCAAGAAAATGCGGATCCTGATGTGCTGGTGGATTTGGAAAACTTCTTAGCCCGCCTGGTGCCGGAAAATTATCCCTATGCCCACAGCACGGAAGGCCCGGATGATATGCCTGCCCACATTCGATCGGTGCTGACCCACACCTCTGAAAATATTCCCGTCGTGCAGGGGCGCTTGGCTTTGGGCACCTGGCAGGGCATTTACCTGTGGGAGCACCGCCAGCGGGGCCATCGCCGGGAAGTAGTGATTCATATTTTTGGTAATTAATCCACCTGGGAGGACTGGCGCGATTATGGTGGATACCCTGGCTCTGTCGTCGATGCCGACGCCCCCACCGGGATTTCGGTCGGGATTTGTGGCGATCGTGGGGCGGCCCAATGTGGGCAAGTCCACGTTGATGAATCAGTTAATTGGCCAGAAGGTGGCCATTACGTCCCCCGTGGCCCAGACCACCCGCAACCGTCTGCGGGGGATTTTGACCACGGATCAGGCCCAGATTATTTTTGTCGATACCCCCGGTATCCATAAACCCCACCATGAGTTGGGCAAGGTGTTGGTTCACAATGCCCGCACGGCGATCGCGGCGGTGGACGTGGTGTTGTTTGTGGTGGATGGATCAACCCCGGCGGGGCGGGGGGATCTGTTCATTGCCGATTTGCTGATGTCGGCGAAGACCCCGGTGTTCTTGGGCATGAACAAGATGGATCTGTGCCCGCTGGAAAATGTGGCTGCGATCGCCGATTCCTACGCCGCCTTTGCCACCCGAGGCAACTGGCCCCTGTGCCAATTTTCGGCGGTGACGGAGTCGGGGCTGCCGGATCTGCAACAGCAGTTGATCTCAGTGCTGGAACCGGGGCCGTATTACTATCCCCCTGACTTGGTGACGGACCAGCCGGAGCGCTTCATCATGGGGGAATTAATTCGCGAGCAAATTCTCCACCACACGCGGGAAGAGGTGCCCCACTCGGTGGCGATCGCCATTGATCGGGTCGAAGAGTCCCCCACCATCACCCGTGTGTTGGCCACTATTCACGTCGAACGGGATTCCCAAAAGGGGATTGTGATTGGCAAGCGGGGGGCGATGCTGAAGGCGATCGGCAGTTCTGCCCGCTTACAAATGCAGAAGCTGATCACCGGCAAGGTGTATCTGGAGCTATTCGTTAAGGTGCAGCCCAAGTGGCGGCAGTCCCGCACCCGTCTGGCGGAATTGGGCTACCAGCGCGATGGCGGGGGCTAGTCCAGCGTGGCGTAAGTTTGCCAACCGTTTCCTTGGGTGGGGGAGCTGGGGAGCATGGGAGATAGGGAGCCAGAAGG
>JAQCHG010000072.1 GCA_027619675.1 Cyanobacteriota bacterium | reverse complement strand
TACGGATGCTCTGGGGTGGAGCGTCACGGCATCCCCTCCATCGACTTATCCCGAACTGAGGTTAGGTAGGCTTCCGTCAGGGCCAAGATGGCTTCGAGTTGAAACTGTTCGGTGTACTGTTGCAGGGTGTTCCTCAACCTTTGATGGGGGGCGGGAATGTCCTCCAGCAGGGTTTCAATGTGGTAGTCGTTGCACCGCAGCACCGCTTCATGGAGCGATCGCACCCACCCATCGGTCATCACGGTCAAATCTTGCCAATCCAGCGGCGTGGTGACGGTCTCGGGGGACTCGACGGCGGGGGGAAGGTCGGTGTAGGTGTAGCGCAGGGCCAGGTGACGGGCGAGGGCGGCCAATAGCTCTGACCGCTGGACGGGTTTACTCAGCCAATCATCACACCCCAGGGCGATCTCCCGCTCCTGGTCCGCCGGCAACACCGTCGCCGTCACCGCAATGATTTTAACTGGAGGCCGCTGGGGCTGCTGAGCCTCCTGGGCGCGAATGGCCTGGAGGGTGTCGTAACCATCCACCCCCGCCATGCGCATGTCTAACAACATTAGGTGGGGCTGGGTGGTCTGCCATTGGGCGATCGCTGCCGCCCCATCCACCGCTTCTATGACCTCAAACCCCAAGGGTTGCAGCAATTGCACTAGCACCTGGCGATTGAGGGGCTGATCATCCACCACCAGAATGCGGTAGGTGGGCTGTTGGGGCGCTAACCCCTGAATCGATCGGGACGCTAACCCGTGTTCCCCTAGACGGGGAGCTTCAGCGGCCTGATCCGCGATCGCCATCCCCAAGGGCACCACAACCCGAAAGGTGCTGCCCTGGCCGGGGGTACTGCACAACATCAACTGCCCCCCCATCATTTCCACCAAACGGCAACTGATGGTGAGGCCCAACCCCGTACCATGGGGGGTGATTTTGCCCAGGGCAGTCTGTTCAAAGGCATTAAAGATGCGGTACTGCTCGCTGGGGTCAATGCCAATGCCCGTATCAACCACTTCAAACCCGATGGACTGAGCTGTGTTGGCGGGTGGGGGGTCGGTGGATGGATGAGCCCCAGGGGTGGGCATTCCGAGGGCCAAGACCCGCAGGGTGACAGTGCCTTGCCGGGTAAATTTAATCGCGTTGCCCAGCAAATTGATCAGCACCTGGCGCAGTTTGCCCTGATCGCCGATCACCAAGGCGGGCAGGCTGCCAGTGCGCTGGAGGGTGAAGGCCAGCCCTTTGCCCTGGGCCTGGGGGGCCAACATCGCCTGGAGGGTTTCGAGAAACTCGGGTAGGTGAAAGGTTTGGGGTTGGAGGTCCATCCGCCCCGCTTCAATTTTGGAGAGATCCAACACCTCGTTGATCAAATCCAGCAGGTGTTCCCCGCTGCGCAGAATCGTCTGCAAGCTTTTCTGATGGGCTGGCGCTAGGTTGGGCTCCTGCTGTAGCACCTGGGCAAAGCCGAGAATGGCGTTGAGGGGGGTGCGTAGCTCGTGGCTCATGTTGGCCAAAAAGGCACTCTTGGCCCGGTTGGCCGCCTCGGCGGTGTCTCGGGCGGTCGCCAGTTCCTCGGATTTTTGCTGCACCTGCTGAAACAATTCGGCCTTTTGCACCGCTAGGCCCACCTGGCTGGCGGCTTGGGTGAGGATATGGATGTCGCTGTCTTGCCAGTGGCGGGGGCTGTGGTTTTGATAGAGGCACAGCAGCCCCCAGAGGGTCTGGTGGCTGTAGATGGGGGCAATTAGGTAGGCCCGCGCCTGGAGGGTGGCCATCAGGTCGCGGTAGCAGGGGGGCCACGCCATCACCGCCACATCATGGACAACCCGCACCCCATAGTTGGCGGGATCCCAGCGACCCTGGGTGTCTTGGAGGTAGGTGTCTGGCAGGGCTAAGCCCTGGTCAGTGAAGACTTGGGTGAGGCAGGCGGTTTGATCCAGGGCCTGGGCAAGAGCAGGATCTGGGGTGCCCAGAAGGGGCGTCCAACCGGGGGCCACCGCTTCCGCCACAATTTCCCCACTCCAATCGGGGTTAAAGCGGTAGGTGAGGACCCGATCGCAGGCCAGCAGTTGCCAGAGGGCCTGGACGGTTTGGGCCAGCACCGCCTCCAGGTCCAGGGAACTATGGACCAGGCCCGTAATGTGGGCGATCGCCTGTTCCTGGGCCAGCTTTTGTTTCACCTGCTGTTCCGCCTGCACCCGGTCAGTGATGTCTCGAATCATCACCAACACCTGATCGGCACCAATGCGCATCACCCGCGATTCTTCGTAGTGGGCCACCCCATCAATTTCGATGGGCTGTTGATAGCGCTGCATGATCCCCGTGGCCAGGGCCGCCTGGATAGCCTTCATGCGCCGCTCTGCCATGGGCCGAGGCATGATGTCAAAGGTGTGGGGTAACCGCCCATAGGCCGATTGAAAGGCCTCCATATCCACGATGGAGCTCATCTCCCCGCTGTTGAGGCAGTCCAGCAGGGTGCCATGGCGATCAAGGCGCACCAGCAGATCGGGAATGGCGCTGAGGATGGCCCGTTGGGTGGCTTCGCTGGTTTGTAGGGCAGCCTCTGCGGCCTTGCGATCGCTGATGTCGTGGATAAAGCCATGCCACAGCACGCTGCCATCGGGTAACCGTTCGGGCTTAGCGTTACCCTCCAACCAGCGCACCCCCTGCTCAGGCAACTGCACCCGATATTCCCAATGCCAGGGGGTGAGGGTGGCCGCTGACGCTTGGATGGACGCCATCAGCGCCTCCACATCGTCGGGGTGGAGCACCGCCAGCACCGGATCCGCGCTCACCTGCACCTGTTCAGGAGTGACGCCGTAAATGTCGCGGATGGCGTCACTGGCAAAGGGAAAACAGGAGGATCCGTCGGGGTAAAGCCGATATTGGTAGATCACCCCCGGCACCTGGGCCGCCAGCTTTAACAGGCGATCATCCAGGCGATCGCCCAAGCCATCCAGCCCCAACTGCCAGCGCTGCACCTGGGCTTGGAGCCGACGGCGATCGCGACTTTGGTGGTGGTGCCGCTGCACCCGCGCCAGCAACTCCGCCCCATCACAGGGCCAGGTCACATAGTCCACCACCCCCGCATTTAACGCCGCCACCGTCTCCGCCACCGTCGGGTTAGGGGCCAACACCACCACCGGCAGCGAAGACAGCCAACCCTGGGCTTGGCCCTGGCGACACAGCTCCGCCACCGCCATATCCGACAGCGGATTCACCACCAGCACCAAGTCCGGCCACCGCCGCTGAATGGCCGCCAAGGCCAATTGGCCCGTGGCCACGGTATTGACGCGGTAGCCCGCCTGCTGCAACGGGGCTACCCAAAGCTGCTGAGGGCCAGCATCAGACGTGACCAGCAACAGGGTGTCGGGGGGGGGGCTAGAAGCAGAAACGCCCAGGGTCATAGCAATCTGTGGAATGGGGGCAGGGATAACTTAGCCAGCATGGGGCAATGGAACGGTTACGGTTTTTTCCCAATTCCGTTTCCCCATTAGCCAGTAGGTCTGCATGGTGCCTTTGCCCTTAACGGCAATGAGACCTCGGGGCTCTAGCAAAAAGTCTTTACGCAACAGGCCATAGGTGTCAGCACTGACCTGAATCAGCCCCGGCAGGCTGGTGCTTTCCATGCGGCTGGCTACATTCACCGTATCCCCCCACAAATCGTAGGCAAATTTCCGCTGGCCAATCACCCCCGCCACCACAGGGCCACTGTTGAGGCCAATCCGGAGTTGCAACGGTACCCCAGCAGGGGTTTGGAAGGTTTTAATCACCTGCTGAATTTCTAGGGCCAATTGGGCCATGCGGTAGGCATGATCGGGCATCGCCTCCGGCAAGCCCGCCGCCACCATGTATTCGTCACCAATGGTTTTGATTTTCTCCAGCCCCAGCTTGTCCACCAGGTCATCAAATTTAGAAAAGACCTGGTTCAACAGCGATACCAAGTCTTCCGGGGGCATATGGCTGGAGGTGGCGGTGAAGTCCACCAGATCCGCAAACATCACCGTCACCGGGTTGAATTTTTCGGCGATGGTGACCGTCTGCTGCTTGAGTTTGCGGGCAATTTTCTGGGGCAGAATGCTGTTCAACAACCGCTCCGCCTGTTGGCGCTGCTGGCGTAGCTCCGTTTCCGCCTGGCGACGGCTGGTAATGTCCTGCACCGTCCCCTCAAAGAATTGCGGTTCGCCCTGGTCATCCCGCACCAGGCGAATGTTCTCACTGATCCAGAGGATGCTGCCATCCCGTCGCCGCACCTCCGACTCCGCCGCCAGGATTTGCCCTTGCTGAAGCAGGTAGGCCCGCAACTCTTGACGCCGCTGGGGCCGGACATAAATCTCCCCCACATCGGTAATGCTATTGACCAACTGGGCGGCGGATTCGTAACCGTAGAGGCGGGCAAGGGCCGGGTTAGCGGTGATGTAGCGTCCCTCCAGGGTGGTTTGGAAAATGCCTTCGCTGGCGTTTTCAAAAATGTCGCGAAATTTGGCCTCCGCCTGCTGAAGGCGCTGGTTTTGCACCCGCAGTTGCCGTTGTTGGGTGTAGAGGGTGATCTGATTGCGGACCCGCATCAACACCTCTTCCGCCTGGAAGGGTTTGACGATGTAGTCCGATCCCCCCGCCATAAAGGCGCGGCTCTTGGCCTCCACATCCCCCAAGGCGGTGATAAAGATAACGGGCACAGCGGCGGTTTTTGGATCAGCCTTGAGGTGTCGGCAGACCTCAAAGCCATCCATTTCCGGCATCATCACATCCACAAGTAGGAGATCTGGTGGATCCATCTGGGCCGATCGCAACCCCAGCACACTACTAATGGAGCGGCGCACGGTGTAGCCCTGTTGGCGTAATAGCTCCGACAAGGCCCGAATCCCAGCGGGATCGTCATCAATGACCAAAATCGTGGCGGTGGTATCCGCTGCGGTGGTTGCGGGGGATTGACCTGCGGCCATCGCCTCTGGGCTATCCATCGGAAAGCCTCCTAGGACGGTGGTTCCTGATACCGCAGAACAGGATGGCTGACTGGCTGACTGGCATGGGTGGGGGCGGGCTCCAAGCGAGAAACCATGGACAGGGCCTTCGTATCAGATATCTAGCCCCCACCTGCGGGGGCTAGACGCTGGGGGGCACCCTCAGCCAGGGCTACCCTGGGGAGGTAATAGCTTTGCGGGCCACCAGGGTGCGATGGCGAGGATCGGTGGCGACGGTGAGGGGCGGTTGGAAGCCCACGTCCACGAGGGCCGCTTCCATGTCAAAGGTATAGTAATCATCACTCCAGGGCTCGGTACTCTTCATCAGGGTGAACAGCGCCGGGGGGAGATTTTGAATCACCGTCGATTGGGGATTGTTGTCAGTTACCGCTAGCATGCCCCCTGGACGCAACAGACGCAGCGCTTCTTGAAAAATTGCGCGGGCAGCGGTGCGGGGCAGTTCGTGGGTGACAAATTGCAGGGTGACCACGTCAAAGCGGTTGGCGGGGAATCCCGTCGCTTCCGCCCGCCCGTGGACCCATTCCACAGATCCCTCGCTATCTCGGGCCGCTGCCACCGCCAGCATGTAGGGGGACAGATCGAGCCCAACGGTGTGGATGGGGTGGCCCTGACGCTCACAGTAGAAGCGGTGCAGGTATTGGGTGGAAATACCGACGGAGCAGCCGATATCCAACACAGCCTGCACCTGATCGGGGCCATGGTCCGCTAGCACCTGGAGAAAGCTGTGGCGGAGGCGATCCTGGGCCGCTTGCCAGGTGAGGGATTCCTGGGGCCACACCCGCAGGGCCATAGCATAGGTGGCGGCTTCCGCTTCAAAGGCGGCCTGCCAGCAAAGATTGCCGTCCCCGTAGGCGTGGAAGGGCACGTGGTAATAGTCGGGATAGGTGACCTCGGGGTTGGTCAGGGGGGCGAGGCGATCGCGCACCGAAGAAGCCTCCCATTCCGCCCGCTGCTGCCGCCAAGGAATGCCGTTCCGCTCAGCGGTTTTAATCAACACCTGCCGGGCCTGACGCTTCATTAGGGCGTACAAAGGCTTGGTGTTGATCAGCAGGTTGACGAGGCGAGAGAGCCAGTCATCACCGGCCCAGGCAGGCTTTAGGGGCGTTGAGGTCATGGATATCACAACGGATGGGTATATACGAAAATTTTAGGGGGCTGCCGTCAATCCTTGCCCCCGTCCACCCCGAACCATCACGGCCCCCCAGACGCCTTACCCTAGGGGGGATTGGATTATGGATGCGGTATGCGATCGCTGCTTTTGTTTGGCTCCATTGCCTTGGGGGTGGTATTTCCCCAAGGGCACCACTACGCCTTTTTGATTCGCCATCTGTTGATGGTGATTTTGTTTTTATCGCTGCTGAGCCTCAAAATCGATCGCAAAACCGCCCTCAGCCCCCGGTTAGGCACCATTTTGGCAATGATGATGGCCCTGTCGGGCCTAGCGGCCTGGGTGGGCCATTGGTTTAGCCCCGATTTAGCCCTGGTGGCCTTTCTCCTGGCCATGGCCCCCACCGCCGCCGCCGCCCCGGTGATGACGGAGTTTCTCGACGGTCGGGTGGACTACGTCATGGCTTCGGTGGTGGTGACCAGCGGCTTTTCGGCGATCGTCATGCCCCTAGCCCTACCGTTTCTCTCCCCCGACAGCAGCACCCACCTAGACCTCAGTTCCCTCTGGGCCACCCTGACGGTCATCCTGATTCCGCTGGGCCTCACCCAGCTCATGCAGCGGCTTTGGCCCCAGTTCACCGCCTCCCTGCTGCCGTTGAAAAAAGCCTCCTTCTACTTTTGGATGCTGGCCATTTATCTGGCCACGGCGCGGGCTACTTTCTTCATTGAGGTGGAATCCGACGCCCCCCTCACCACCCTGATTCCCATCGCCCTGGTGTCCCTCATCCTCTGCACCCTCAACTTTGGCCTGGGGCGGTGGCTGGGGGGCTACGCCTGGGGTCAAGAAATGGGCCAGTCCCTGGGGCAGAAAAACACCCTGTTTACCATCTGGATTTGTCTGACCTTTTTGAATCCCGCGATCGCCCTAGGGCCGATGTTCTATATCGTGTTCCAGAACCTTTACAACTCCTACCTGCTGGCCCGCCACACCCCCGATCGCCCCGAATACGCCACCCGCTGATACCCCAGCGGCCCCCAACCTGGCCCACTGCTGTTGGATTTTCTCCTCTCCCAGACGCTGGCCCCAGTGGGGCGACTGCACCGATGCCCACGCTCCGTTCCACTCAATCTTGAACCTTGAGCCCTAGCCGGGACTGGGTAAGGATTCCAGGTGCAACAAAAACTCCAGCAACTCCTCATCGCTGAGTTGGTGGCGGGAGAGTTTGCCATAGGTGGTTT
>JAQCHG010000071.1 GCA_027619675.1 Cyanobacteriota bacterium | reverse complement strand
CGGCGGGCGGTGAAGGAGTCCACCACAAAGGCCACCATTTGGAAGGTATAGAAGGAGACACCGGGGGGAATGCCGCCGAGGACAGGGAGGGGAAACTGCGATCGCCAATTGTCTGGGACCGCTACAGCCATACCCAACATCTCCTCCACAAAGAAGGTGAGGTATTTGAAGTAGGCCAGCACCGCCACATCAAACACAATGAGGGCGGTCGCAATCAACCGCGATTGCTGGGGTGGACGGGTAATCATCCACCGCACCATCCAGTAGTTAAACAGGATTTGAAAGACGAAGACAAAGAAGCTGGTGGGGCTGGCATTGAAAAACAGCAGCATCGACAGGACCGCAATGCCCACCGTGTCAAAGATGCGTCGCCAAAGATTCAAAGACTGCCCAATGAACCGCACCGTAAAAAACGGGACGCAAAACAGCAGTAAAATCCACCAGAAGGAAAATTCAGAAAAATTCAAAGCGTTGTCTCCTTACCTGTTCCCAAGGGAGAAACGGATGGGCACTTGCGCTAGGAGCTGCCATCAATTAACGTCAGGCCTTTGGCTGTACAACGGCCATAGCCCCTAGCCGTATAACGGGGACGGACGCGGTGGTAATTGCCCAACAAGGCTTTCACCCATCATTAATGCCACGCCCTGAGTGCTGGGAATGGGGATGGGCGAAGTCGATGCCGGGGGGGCCACCAGGGGAAGGCCTGACGGCCTCCACGAACTTATGTAGTGGCGAACCCTACCCTCTAACGGAGGCTGGGGTTAGTTGCCAGAGCTAGGGCTCACGCTTCTGGATCATGGGCGCTGATGCTGCGGGATCCAGGGTTGTGGGATCTAGCGATGGGTCACCACCTGCCAAGCTATCGCCCGTTTCCTAAGCAGAGTCATGGCTTCAGGGGCAACTCCGCTAGGTGACAGCCTCGTCTAATTTCCCGTGTCCACAGAGACTTCCAGTTCTTCCACCAGATAGGTGGCAGCCTTGGCGATGGTGGGGTAGTCCCACAGTAGGGTGGAGGGCAGTTCTTCATCCAGCCAGTCTTCTAGATCCCCCACTAGGGTGACGGCATCAATGGAATCTAGCCCGTAGCGGGTCAGGGGTTGGGTCACATCCACCGTGGCGGGATCTAGGGAAAGGACCTCCGACAGTTGCTGCACCAGCCAGATTTGAATCGCTTCAACGGGGGAAGTTGCTGTTTGGGATTGGGTGGCAGTAGGGTTCATAGGTTCTAGGTGAGTGGAGATCAGGAATCGGTCTAGATTGCCCAGGGGGGCAAGGCGGGGCAACAGGGTAAGCCCTGCATCATTTGCCTAGGGGATGGCCATGGCAGCGGGGGCTGGAGGCACTGGGTCAGCGGCAGGCAAGGTGGCCAGTTGGAAGGGCACGATGGAAAACATTTGCTCAGCCTTGTACAGGCTTAACAGTTCCGCTTCTACCGTTGCGTAATAGGTCTCGGGCACCGCTGGGCGGGTGGGGAGCCACTGGGCTAAGAGTCGGTCTAAGCACAGGACCAGCCATTGGCCTTGGGCAAAGAACTCGCCCAGATGGCGGCGGTTGTGCAGCCACATATGTAGGCAAGCGGTGGCGGCATGGATACGGCAATAGTGTTTGGCCTGTTCAAAGGACTCAAAGGATTGATCGTGGCCGTGTTCAAAGGCGCTTTGGGCGATCGCCGCATCCTGGTCATCCAGGGCTTGGAGCAATTGCTGCCCCTGCTGCTTCAGGCAACCCAAAACGGTGGCATCCACCTCCGCCGGGGTGAGGGCCTCCAGGGCTTCTAGGGCGGACTCTAACCCCTGGGGCACATCGTCGGCCCCCCGGCTGATCAACTCAAGCTGGGTGGGGTCGAAGGGGGGGAGGTCTGTGTTCAGATCAAAGCTGTTTTTCAACCGTGCATTGATGGCTTCGATGTCTTTGGGCTTACGGCGACCTCGGGTTTTGGCCAATTGCCGCCGCTGCAAAATCAGGGCGTGCAGGTTCACCACAGAACTGCCATCAAAGACACTGATGATGGAGCTGTCCCGCAGCATCTTTTGGAAGACGCCGTGGTCATGCTCGTCCCGCATGTAGAAGCGGGCACCCAGCACTACGGAGATGTCCTGCTGCATGTTCTCTAGGGTGACGGGAACGAAGTACTTGTCCACCGCTGACCAGACACTGAACTGCCGAGGGGCGACGTGGAAGCCACGGGCAGCGGCAAGGTTAACGCAGTCGCAGGTGAGGATGTCGAGGAAGCCATTCACCAGAGTGCGGCGGGCGTGGGGCATATCCCACACGGTTTTGCCGTAGAGCTGGCGGTTGAGGGCAAAGTTGAGGGTGGTGCGGAGACAGGTGTCGGCGGCTCCCTGGGAGAAGGCGGCGCAGAGGGCACGGGTGATTTGGAAGCCTTTCAGGGCCAACTCTAGCCCCTGGCCTTCCTGCCCCAGCAGCATGGTGTCGGGGACAAAGCAGTCTTCAAAGTAGATGCCGCTCATGTCGGCGGCGCGAATGCCGTGGGTTTTGATTTTGGGGTTGTTGCCGTACTCGTTGGGGTTGATCTCCCGCTTATCCACCATGAACAGGGACAGGCCCCGGTTGCCCCCTTCTTCGTTGGTGCGGGCCAGCACGTAGGTGATGCCGGAACGGGTGGCCCGGTTGATGGGCCATTTTTCCCCCGTGAGGCGATAACCGCCGGGCACCTTGCGGGCCACGACGCTGCCCCCCACCAGATCGCTGCCGTGGTCTCGCTCAGAATAGGCCAGGCACATGGTGCCGTGGTCCTCTTGCATGTACTGGGCTAGCTTGGCCTTCTGGGCATCGGTGCCCGCCATCCAAGTCAAAAAGGACCAGAACATGGTGGTGAAGGCAATGGTGATGTTGAGATCCCGGCGGGCCATCACCCGCACAAACCCCACAAATTCCTCAAAGGAGGTGAATTTACCGCCACACTGGGTAGGGATGTAGTAGTGCTGGAGTTGCCAGTTGTAGAGCCAGGCCACCTCCGCTTCGGGAAAGGTTTCCTGCTCGTCAATTTCGGCGGTGCGTTGGAAGGAGAGGGGGTTGTCGGCGATCGCCGGATGCCCCAGATCACGCTCTAGGGCTGCGGCCAGTTGGTATTGCTTGAGAGAGGTCATGGGGCTGTCCAGATCGATGAGGGAGGCGGTAGAGAGGGCAGGATATTCGGGATTCACCCTAGCCGCAGCGGCTGTCCCGTTCGGGAGACCGATAAGGGAGCAAGGCTCCCCTGGGTATGGCTCTAGGAATGGGAGGTTTGGACCTGACGGGCGAGGGATTCAATGTCGTTGCTGAAGTCCCGCATTTTTGAGGAAAACCGAGGGTTTTCGCTCCAGTCGGCGATGACCTCTAGGGTGCCCGCTAGGAAACTGCTGCGGCAGGCACGGCGCTGGATTTTACCGCTGGAGGTTTTCAGCACATTACCGGATTTCACCAGGGCGATCGCGCTGACCTGCAACTCGTGGACCTCGGAAATGGCCTGGCGAATGTCCGCCAGAATTTCTTCCCCATTGAGGGTGAGCTGGTGCTGGCGCTCCACTTCCTGGACCACTACCAGCTTCTCTTCGCCGTCATCAATGATGGAGAAAGCGGCTCCGTAATCAGGCCGCAGCACATCGCTGAGGTGCTGCACCGTCCACTCAATATCTTGGGGATAGTGGTTGGTGCCCCGAATGATGATCAAATCCTTAATACGTCCGGTGATGTAGAGTTCACCTTTCCGCAGGAAGCCCAGATCCCCCGTGCGCAGATAGGGACCACCGGACTCGCCCGCCAGCCGTGCCCCAAAGGTTTCGCGGCTGACCTCGGGTCGCTTCCAGTACCCAGCAGCCACCCCAGGGTCCGCCACCCAAATCTCGCCCACCTCATCGGGCTGGCAACGGACATAGGTGTCGGGGTTGGCAATCACCACCTCGGTTTCGCACACCAACTGACCACAACTGACGGTGTCGCGGCAAGCTTCCCCAGCGGCGGCGAGGGCCACCTTTCCCTGCTCTAGGGCATCGGCATTGACGGGCAAAATGACGGGCTCAGTGCCCACGGGCTTGCTCGATACCAGCAGGGTGGCTTCCGCCAGACCGTAGGCGGGGGCAAAGGTGGTCCACTGGAAACCATGGGGAGCATAGGCTTCCGCAAACTCCCGCATGACGCGGGGGTTGATGGGCTCCGCCGCATTCCCTGCGGCCTTCCAGCGGCTGAGGTCTAGCCCCTCTCGTTTGGCAGGTTTGACCCGCCGCACACATTGGTCGTAGGCAAAGTTCGGGGCTTGGCTGTGGGTCGCCCCGTATTTAGAAATCGCCTCCAGCCAGCGCTGGGGCCGCTTGACAAAGGCCAGGGGGGACATGATGTAGCAGGGCACCCCGGTGTAGAGGGGTTGGATCAGCCCTTCCACCAAGCCGTAGTCGTGGAAGTAGGGCATCCAGGTGACGGTGGCCCCGTCGGGGGTATAGCCGCAGGCCCGTTGGAGGTAGGCGGAGTGGTGCATCAGGTTGTAGTGGCTGAGCATTACCCCTTTGGGCACTGAGGTGGAACCGGAGGTGTATTGCAGGTAGGCCAACACATCCTTATCTACCTGGGGATCTTGCCACTGATCCGCTAGGGACAAATCCACCTGTTCCGTGTCGATCCAGGTCATGGTGTCGAATTCTGGAAACTCGACATCACTCTCTTGAAAAAGCTCAATAATGCGCTGAGTGCTGAGGACGTAACTGGCCGCTGCGTCTTTGACGATTTCCCGTAGGCGGGGCAAGGCTCGCTTCATGCGCCCCGCGTCTGGGGGTGGTACGGGGATGGCAATGACCCCGGCGTAGAGGCAACCACAGAAGGCAGCCATCACCTCGACCCCTTGGGGATAGAGCAGCAGCGCCCGTTCGCCCTTGGCTTCGGATTGCTGTAACAGGGCAGCGATCGCCCGCGCCTGCTGATCCAAGGCTTGATGGGTGTAGGCTGCCGCTTCTTTTTTGCCGTCCTCTAGGAATTGATAAGCCAGCTGATCGGGCTGATGCTGGGCGCGATGGCGGAGCAAATCAACCAGGGTGGCAAATTGGGGGGCAGGGGGAGACTGAACCATGGCGTTGCAGGACTCTCTAGGAAAAACAAACGGCAAACGACCCATGAGGCAGGGGGCTGAAACCCGTAGGCACGAGACCGATGGAGGTAGAGATCATCCGCCAAACTGAGTGCATCGTGGCACAGACGGCTGGGGAAGGGAGGGGGCACGTAGGTAGCCTTTATAGAAAAAACACACTCAGCCGCCACCTTTATGAAGGTCGTATTTTGCCTTGATCAAAGGAAGGGGAAGACCGGGGGTCAGCCCAGGGCCGCAGGCCCAGGGATGGGGCTTAGCGGCAACCACGCAACCCCAGCGCAGTGGGTGCAGGGACACTGCCCCTACCGATAGAGCAGGGGATACGCTGGCACCCAGGATGTATCAACCTCGTATCCAAGATGCCCAAATCCCCAAAAGCCTCCCCAAGGGTGGGGTAAATTCACCCCATCCCCTGGACGGGATGTTGGCCGTAGAAAGGCAGCACCGTGGACCAATGGGGCCGATCGCCCTGGTGCCAGCGGGCTTGGGCCAACGTCAGAACGGCGGTGACGGTGCCAGAGAGATCCCCCGCTGCCACGCGGCGATCGCAGGGGACGGGCCACTGGGCCAGCACCGCTTCCCAGTCGGCCTGGGGCAGCACCGTGTCTGGGTAAGCAGTCTGGAGGGTAGACCCCGTGGCGGTGTAAATCGCGCCGAACACGTCCCCCCGTTGGGCAGGCAGTTCCACGGCGATGGGCGGGGCGGCGATCTCGGACAATTCAGCACCGCCTGCCCCCCCTAGGGGATCGTCCCCAGGCGGGGGCGCAGCCGGATCCCTAGGGACCATGGCCGCCAAGCTGGAAATGCCAAACAGCGGAATCTCCAATTGCTGGGCCAGGGTGCGGGCGGTGACGACACCGATGCGGGTGCCGGTAAAGCCGCCGGGGCCTTTGGCCACGGCGATGTAAGCCAAGTCGGCCCAGCGGTGGGGGGCGATAAAGTCCTGGAGGTGGGTGTGTAACTGGGTGCTGAGGTCTCGCCCCAAGGGCCAGGTGTGCGATCGCAGCGGCTGTCCCCCACCCCCGAGGGCCAACCCCAGCCCTGGGCTGCTGGTGTGAATAGCTAGCCCCAGCATCGCCATGCTAGGCGTCTTGAACCGTGCCGTCCGGCAGGGTGGCTTGGCTTAAGTCGGTGCCTTCCAGCACGGCTTCCTCTAGGTTGGCCCCGGTGAGATTCGCCCCCACCAACTGGGCCTGGCTGAGGTTGGTGCCCGCTAGGTTCAACCCGCTGAGATCTTGACCCGTGAGGTTGGCATGGCTGAGGTTCGCTCCGCTGAGGTTCGCCTCCGTCAGCAGGGTGTCTTTAAAGAGGGCATGGCTGAGATCCGCCCCCAGCAGGTTGGTTTCCTTGAGGTTGGCATCGGTGAAATCGACGCGGATCATGGTGGAGCGGTTGAGGCGTGCCCCACTCAGGTTGGTTTCACGAAGGACCGCATCGGTGAAGTCAGCGTTCAACATGCGGGCATCGGCCAGATTGGCCTGGGTAAGATTGGCCTTGGCTAAACGGGCACGCTGCAACTCGACCCGCTTGAGATTAGCCCTGGTGAAGTTGGCCTCGCTGAGATCAGCTTTATTTAGCTCCACCCCAATCAAGCTGGCCTGGGTGAGGTTGGCTTGGTTGAGGTTGACCCCGCTGAGGTCGGATCGATTGAGATTAGCCCCGGTTAAATTGGCCTGACTCAGATTGGTGTTGGCCAGGTCGGCCCCCAGCAGGTTCGCTTTGGTGAGGTCTGCTCCGCTGAGATCCGCCTGGTTTATATCGGCCCCACTGAGATCGGTGCGGGTCAGGGTCGCCCCCTTGAGATTGGCTGCCGTCAGCACCACCCCAATGCAGTTGGCTCGGGTGAGGTCGGCCCCGCTGAGGTCGGCTCCCTTCAGATCCATATTGCTGAGGTTGGCTCGGGTCAGATCCACCATGGTGTCGGGGTGATCTTGCCGCCATTGATTCCAGGCATCTACCCCTGCGCGTAACTGTGTGAGATAGTCCTCGTTCGCCATCTTGCGCCCTCACCCTTTTCCGTGGTCAATACTGCCTGGTGATCACCCAGAATGGCCCCTGCCTAGCCAAATTCTGCAATCCATCGGCAGATTTTGGAGGGCTGGGGCGTCGCGATTCTACACCAACGGTATAGCCTGCTTAACAAGCTACACCAGCCACCCCCATGACACAATTGGCACTTTGGGAAGAGGCGCTGAAATCTTCGACTTTCCTGTCGGGATGGACCTGTCGGGACGGAGGACCTACGGCAGGGGCCACAACCAGCGGGCCAGGGTCCCGTCGCCGCTGACGCTGATCCAGCCATGG
>JAQCHG010000070.1 GCA_027619675.1 Cyanobacteriota bacterium | reverse complement strand
TGACGTGGCCCAAAACCCCCAGGATGTGCAGCTACTGACCAGTTACGCCCGCCTCAACCCCCAGTTCACCTATGAATATGTAGATCCCTACGCCAATCCCCAACAGGCCCAAGCCTTTGGGGTGACGGCTCCCGGCATGGTGTTTTTAGAGGTGGGGGACGATCGCCGCTTTTTACAATCCGTCGGCACCCCTGATCCCCAGGGGTTGGGCACCTCAGAACGGCTCTCGGAACGGCGGTTGACCAATGCCCTCGATCAGGTGGTCAACGATCGCACCCTCACGGTGTACTTCGTCCAGGGCCATGAGGAATACGCGATCGACGGTAGTGAAACGGGCTACCTGATCGCCGCCACCAGCCTGGAGGACAAGAGCTACACGGTGAAGCCCCTGAATCTGGCGGAGTCTCAAACCGTCCCGGCGGACGCCAACGTGGTGGTGGTGGCAGGACCAGCCCAAGACTTCTTCGAGGCGGAAGTGGCGGCCCTAGAAACCTACCTGGACCAAGGGGGCGGGGTGCTGTTGCTGCTGGATCCCCAAACCGATGGGGGCCTGACCCCGATTTTGAACGAGTGGGGGGTGGTGCTGGACGATCGCCTGGTGCTGGATACCTCCGGGGCAGGCCAGTTTGTGGGCTTGGGTCCCGCCGCCCCCATCGTGGCGGACTATGGGGATCACCCCATTACTCAAGAATTTGGCGATGGCCGCTCCTTCTTTCCCCTGGTGCGTCCGGTGGAAACGCGGGAGGTGCCGGACGTGACCGCCACCCCCCTACTGCTGACCAATCCCCAGAGTCGAGCCGAAGCCATTTCTGATGCTGGGGAGCTATCCTACGATCCCAACGCGCCACCGGATGGCCCCTACACCCTGGGGGTAGCCCTCAGCCGTCCGGCCACGGCAGCGGCCCCTGAGGCGGATGCGGCGGCCTCTACCCCCACAGACATCCCAGAGGCAACCACGGAGGATGCTCCCGAGGAAGCCGCTGAGGCTCCGGCTGAACCCGAGGCTGATCCACCCACGGATCAGGAAGCCCGCCTGGTGGTGATTGGCAACTCCAGCTTTGCCACCGATGGCCTGTTTGAGCAGCAGCTCAACGGCGACGTGTTTTTGAACAGTGTTAATTGGCTAGGGGGTCAGGGGGATGAAGCCCTCTCCATTCGGCCCAAAGAGGTCACCGATCGCCGCATTTTAATCACCCCGCAACAGCAGCTCGGTTTAGGTATTTTCTCCCTGGCATTGTTGCCCTTGACTGGGGTGGCCCTGGCCATTGTCATGTGGTTGCGGCGACGTTAGGAACAGCACCATGAAGCTACAAAAAACAACCCTGGCCCTGTTGGCGATCGCCGTTGCCCTAGGGGGTGCCGTAATCGTGGCCGAAAACCGCCGGGATCCTCAGCAGGCAGCGGTGGATCAGGCCCAGGGGGCCAGCAGCCCCGTCTTTACCTTTGAAGAATCAGCGGTGACGGGGCTGCACATCGAAACCGATGGGCAGGCGGTCACCTTTGAGCGGGATGATCAGGGGCTGTGGCAGATGACTGCACCGGAACCGGGTCCCGCCGAGGAAGCGGCGATCGCCTTTCTCCTCAGTCGCCTCACCACCGATGGCCTCACCCAAACCCTGACCATGGCTGGGACCGACCAAGAAGCCTTTGGGCTAGCGGTGCCCTTTGCCACCGTAGACTTGACCCTGGCGGATGGCACCACCCACCAGGTCATTCTGGGGGGATCTGACTTCAGCGGGGAAGGCATCTACGCCCTGGTGGATCCTGAAGCCTTCCCCATTCCCGATGACGCTGAGGCGGTACCCGTGGCCCTGCTCAGCCTGGATATTCGCAACGGCGTCGATCGCCCCCTGGTGGAATGGCAGGCGGTCACCGCTGCCCCCACCGATTCCGCCCCGACGGACATCCCCAGTCAGGATGATCTCCCCGTGGACGCCCCTGCCGAAACCCTGCCCCTGCCCCCCGCCCCTGAGGTTCCCGGCTCCGCAGAGTAGGCAGCCAGTGCCAGTCCTGGGGAGATGTTTTGGGAAAATCCCCTCCCTTCAACCCAGGTGGGCGATCGCCTACTGCCAGAGGGGATGGTAGGACTGAATCGCCTTCATGTACTGCACCCGCTCAAACTCGCTGGGGTTGGGGCAGTGATACTGGCTCATACTGCCCCGCAGTTGGGCCAGCGATTCGTATTCATGGGCCTCTAACCAGCGGATCAGGTCCTCCTCAATGCCCTTGAGATGGCCGATGCCCCGGCGCAGCAGGGTGGCCACCAACAGCGTCACATCCGCCCCCGCCATCACCATCTTGATCACATCCTCAGCGGTGTTGATGCCCGTGGTGGCGGCCAAACTGGCATCCACCCGACCGTAGAGAATGGCAATCCAGTTGAGGGGTAGGCGCAGATCGCTGGGGCCACTGAGCACCAGGTCCGATCGCACCTCCAACCGCTCAATATCAATATCGGGCTCATAGAAGCGGTTGAACAACACCAGCCCCTCCGCCCCCTGGGCGCACAGTTGCTTTGCCATGTGGGCCAGGTTACTGAAATAGGGGCTGAGCTTCACCGCCACGGGGATGGTGACCGCCGCCACCACCGCCTTCAGGATGTCGAGGTACTGCTGCTCCACCGCCGCCCCCGCCAGATCCAGATCCGTGGGAATCCAGTAGATATTCAGCTCCAGGGCATCCGCCCCCGCCGCCTGGATCTGGCGGGCATAGTCAACCCAGCCCCCCAGGGTGCTGCCGTTGAGGCTGGCGATGATGGGCACCGCCACCATGGCCTTAGCCTTTTGAATGTGTTCCAGATAGGTCTGGGTGCCCATGTGAAAGATGTCCGGCTCCGGGAAGTAGCTCAGGGCCTCGGCATAGCTGTCGGTGCCGAAATCCAGGTGGTGGGCGATTTCTAGCCGCTCCCGGCGGATTTGTTCTTCAAATAGGGAGTGGAGAACGATCGCGGCAGCCCCCGCATCTTCTAGGTGGCGAATATTGCCCAAATCTTCCGTTAGGGGTGCAGCGGCTCCGACCACGAGGGGGGATTTGAGGGTTAAGCCGAGGTAACGGGTGGTTAGGTCCATGGGGTTTCCTTGGGGGGGAGGGGGGAGGAGTTAGGAGTCAGGAGCTAGGAGTCAGGAGTCAGGAGTCAGGAGTCAGGAGTCAGGAGGGGAGAATCCGCAATCCAAAATCCAAAATCCAAAATCCAAAATCCAAAATCCAAAATCCCCTTAGCCCGAACTAGGGGCTGCCGCAGCGGCGCGATCGCTCCCCCCCAGGTGGCGGTAGGGGGCCTGATTGGGTAGGGGG
Source organism: Cyanobacteriota bacterium (assembly GCA_027619675.1). GTDB lineage: Bacteria > Cyanobacteriota > Cyanobacteriia > Phormidesmidales > Phormidesmidaceae > PCC-6406. The sequence goes on along the minus strand of JAQCHG010000070.1, from coordinate 4,164 downwards.
GGATCGGTGGCGGGGTCCCGTGCCGCCAGGTATTCGTAGAGGGGCCAGCGGGTGGCTACGTCCTGTTGGGCTTGGGCTAGGAGGGCCTTGGCGGCGTCGGGTTGGCTGCGCAGCAGCAGTTTGAAGCGGTTCTCGCTGTAGAGGGCTTGTTCCAGGGGCAGTTTGGGGGGGCGGCAGTCGAGGCTGAGGGGATTTTCCCCCTGGGCGCTCCGGCGGGGATCGTAGCGGTAGAGGAGCCATCGTCCCGAGTCCACTGCCGCCTTTTGCTGATCCATACCCTTGGCCATGTTGATGCCGTGGGCGATGCAGTGGGCGTAGGCGATGATCAAGGACGGACCCTCGTAGGCTTCTGCCTCTAGAAAGGCCCGTAGGGTATGTTCGTTTTTGGCCCCCATGGCGACGCTGGCCACATAGACGTTGCCGTAGGTCATGGCCATGAGCCCCAGATCCTTTTTGGGGGCGGGTTTGCCCCCGGCGGCAAATTTGGCCACGGCGGCGCGGGGGGTGGCTTTGGACATTTGCCCCCCGGTGTTGGAATAGACCTCGGTGTCTAGCACCAAGATGTTGACGTTGACGATCGGCCGCAGCACATGGTCGAGGCCGCCGTAGCCGATGTCGTAGGCCCAGCCGTCGCCGCCGATGATCCAGACGCTTTTTTTCACCAGGTAGTCGGCGATGGAGGTGAGGTTGCGGAGGCGATCGCGCAAGGCCCCTAAGTCTGAATCTGATGCTGTTGGATCAACCGCCGCCAGGTCCCCTAGCCACGCTTCTAGGTGATGTTTTAACTGCTCTACCCCCTGCCGTTGTTCGCAAATATCGGCCTCGTCCCGCTGGGGGTTGTGCAGCAACTGGGTGGCCAATTCAGCGGGGATGGGGGAGGCCCCCTTTTCCCCCAAGGCTAGGTGCAGCAACAGGTCCGCTGCCTGGGCGCTGAGCTTATCCACCGACACCCGGAAGCCCAAACCAAATTCCGCATTGTCCTCAAACAGGGAGTTGGACCAGGCGGGTCCCCGGCCCTCGGCGTTGTGGGTGTAGGGGGTGGTGGGTAGGTTGCCGCCGTATATGGAGGAGCAGCCGGTGGCGTTGGCAATCAACATGCGATCGCCAAACAGTTGGGTGGCCAGCTTGATATAGGGGGTTTCTCCACAGCCCGCACAGGCCCCGGAGAACTCAAAGAGGGGCTCCTGCATCTGCTGGTGGGCGATTTTGTGCAGGTTTAGGGTGGCGCGATCGGGGTGGGGCAAGGACTGGAAGAAGCGCCAATTGGCCCGTTCCTGTTCCCGGCGGGGCAGTTGGGGCTCCATGTTGATGGCTTTCCGCCGGGGTTGGGCCTTGTTTTTGGCGGGGCATACCTCTACACAGAGGCTGCATCCGGTGCAGTCTTCCGCCGCCACTTGTAGGGTGAATTGCAGATCAGACCAGGCGTGGTCTCGGGCAGCGGTGTGTTGGAAGCTAGGGGGGGCATTCCCCAATGGGTCGGCATCGTACACCTTGGCCCGAATTACCCCGTGGGGGCAAACCATGACGCACTGGCCGCACTGCACACACACGTCGGGATCCCAAACGGGCACCTCCTGGCAGACGTTGCGCTTCTCGTATTGGCTGGTGCCGCTGGGGTAGGTGCCGTCCACAGGCAGGGCGCTGACGGGCAGATCATCCCCCTGACGGGCCATCATCGGGGCCAGCACCGATCGCACAAAGGGCGGTGCGTCGTCGGGCACCCACTGGTGGGGGGTGGCGATGGCGGTCAGGTCCCCCACGGGCACTTCGTAGAGGTTGGCCAGGGTGGTGTCCACCGCCTGGATGTTCATGGCGACGATCTCGTCCCCTTTTTTGCCGTAGGTCTTGCGGATGGCCTGTTTAATGGCGGCGATCGCCGCTTCCTTCGGCAGCACCCCAGACAGGGCAAAAAAGCAGGTCTGCATGACGGTGTTGATGCGGTTGGCCATGCCCGCCGCCTTCGCCACCCGATAGGCATTGATGGCGTAGACCCGCAGGTGCTTTTCGACAATTTGCTGCTGTAGGGTGCGGGGCAGCCGCGCCCAGGTTTCCGCTGGGTCGTCAAAGGGGCTGTTGAGCAAGAAGGGGCTGCCCGGTTTTGCCGCCCGCAAAATCTCAAATTTGGGCAAAAACTCCCACTGGTGGCAGGCGACAAAGTTGGCGCTGTTGATCAAATAGGTGGAGCGGATGGGATCTGGCCCAAACCGCAGGTGGGAGACGGTCACCGAACCAGATTTTTTGGAATCGTAGACAAAGTAGCCCTGGGCGTAGTTGTCCGTGTCTTCGCCAATGATTTTGATGGAATTTTTGTTGGCCCCTACGGTGCCGTCGGACCCCAAACCGTAGAAGATGGCCCGCACCCCCCGGTCAGACTCGGTGCTGAAGCTGGGGTCATAGGTCAGGGAGGTGTGGGTGACATCATCTTGAATGCCGATGGTGAAATGGTTTTGGGGTTGGGGTTGGGCCAGGTTGTCGAACACCCCTTTCACCATGGCGGGGGTGAATTCTTTGGAGGAGAGGCCATAGCGGCCTCCGACCACCTGGGGCCTGGGGCGGGTTGGGTCACCGCTGCTGAAGCCTTCGTGGATGGCGTGGACCACATCCAGGTAGAGGGGTTCGCCGGGGGAGCCCGGTTCTTTGGTGCGATCGAGGACGGCGATCGCCCGCACGGTTTTCGGCAATGCCTGGACGAAGGCCTGGGTATCAAAGGGGCGATAGAGGCGCACCTTCAGCACCCCCACCTTTTCCCCCGCTTGGTTCAGGGCCGCCACCGTTTCATGGGCGGTCTCTGCCCCGGAGCCCATCAGCACCAGCACCCGTTCAGCCGCAGGGTCCCCCCCATAGTCAAAAATGCGGTAGTGGCGACCCGTCAACGCGCCAAACTCATCCATGGCCTGCTGCACCAGACCAGGGCAGGCGGTGTAGTAGCGGTTCACCGACTCCCGCGCTTGGAAGTAGACATCGGGGTTTTGGGCGGTGCCGCGCACCACGGGGCGATCGGGGGTTAAGGCCCGCTGGCGGTGGGCCAACACCAGTTCCAGGGGTACCAGTTGCCGCAGCACGGCGTCCGGCAGCAGTTCCACCTTTTGGATTTCGTGGGAGGTGCGGAAGCCGTCGAAAAAGTGTAGGCAGGGAATGCGGGATTCGAGGGTGGCGCGGGTGGCGATCGCCGCTAGGTCCTGGGCCTCCTGCACGGAGTTGGAGCACAGCAGGGCGCAACCCGTGGCGCGGGTGGCCATGACATCACTGTGATCGCCAAAGATGGAGAGGGCCTGGGCCGCCAGGGAGCGGGCGGCAATGTGCAGCACCGCCGAGGTCAACTCCCCGGCGATTTTGTACAGGTTGGGCACCATCAACATCAGCCCTTGGGAGGCGGTGAAGGTGGTGGTGAGGCACCCCGCCTGGAGGGCACCATGGACCGCCCCGGCAGCGCCCCCTTCACTCTGCATTTCCACCACTGAGGGCACGGTGCCCAACAGGTTGGTCTGCCCTTGGGCGGCCCAGGCATCGGCCCATTCCCCCATGGGAGACGAAGGGGTAATGGGGTAGATGGCAATGACTTCACTGAGGCGGTAGGCAACGCGGGCCACCGCTTCGTTGCCGTCTAGGGTGGCAAACTGGCGTTCTGACATGGTGAAGGTCCTCGCTATTGCGTCGGGGATGCTCCCGTAGGAGCGGTCTTTGACCCTCACCCGCCTTCCTGCCAAGGACTAGTACTGCGCGGCGTAAATTTGCGCACCGTTGCCCCTCACCCTAAATCCCTCTCCCAAAGGGCTGCCGCTTATACATAAGTCATCTAGATAGAGTACTTGCTCTCGAAGGCCCCCTAAATTCCCCCATTCGGGGGGACTTTGAAGCTCTGGTTCCCCCCAGAATTGGGGGGCAAAGGGGGCCAAACAGGGACAGCGGGCAGCCATTTCCCACCCCTAAACCCCCTTACCCAAAACCCACGGGGGCTTGGGGAGCTTGGTTTGTGGGGCTGAAGCGGGGATAAAACTAGCCTTTCCTGGGATCCGGTTGCGATCGCCGTTCCTCAGCAAGAACGGGTATGGGGTGGAGACAGTATGGCTGCCTCCATCCCAATAAAAGCATTTATTCTGCTGGGTAAAGTCATCTTTTTAGTTAACTTTAGAGAGTTAAAAAATAAATCAATTTCAACTATCC
>JAQCHG010000069.1 GCA_027619675.1 Cyanobacteriota bacterium | reverse complement strand
CCTCCAGCGGCCCCGCCCCGGTGCAGGCAAAGCTTACCGTCGGTGCCGTGGGGGATCAATACGAGCAGGAAGCCGATCGCGTTGCGGCTCAAGTCGTCAATCAAATTAACAGCCCAGGGGTGCAGACGGCCCAAGACCCTGGCCTCCAGCGGGAATCCATGCCCGAAGAAGAAGAACTGCAAATGAAACCCCTGGATGGGCTTCAGCGGGAGTCCATGCCCGAGGAAGAAGAACTGCAAATGAAACCCCTGGATGGGCTCCAGCGGGAATCCATGCCCGAGGAAGAAGAATTGCAAATGAAACCCGTCCCAGTTGTGGGGGCAACTGGCGGTGAGGTATCCACCGATCTAGAGGGTGAAATCAACCGTGCCCGAGGCGGTGGTCAGCAATTAGCGCCCCAGTTACAGGCCCAAATGGGACAAGCCATGGGGGCTGACTTTAGTGGGGTGCGGGTTCATGCCGACACCCAAGCGGATCAGCTAAACCGCAGTGTTGGTGCCCGCGCCTTTACCACAGGTCAAGATGTATTTTTCCGCCAGGGGCAATACCAACCCGGCAGTCGTGGCGGTCAAGAATTGATTGCCCACGAACTGACCCATGTGGTCCAGCAAAGTGGTGGTGTAATGGCTCAGCGGACTCCACAAGATAGCAAGTTTATATCTGCACCGTCTTTGATTACTCAGGCTCCGCTCGACACTATTCAATGCTGGATTGACTACTCAACAGACTATGCTGAAGAATTAGCAGACAACGGTAATATTGCCATCTTTGATGATCGAATCCAACATGTTTTGGAGCGGCATGGTCCTGAAGGTTCAGCCTCTGGTCCAACATTCCATCGCTTTTATACCAGCAAGGCTTCGGTGATTAAAGGTTACATAAAAACCGCTCTTGCAAAAGGCACTGTATACAAAGCACCAGGGGAAGCCTTTGATTTTGAGTTTACTTTCAGCGAAGATATCGGTGAGGATACCACAGGCGAAAAAGTCCAACGTATCCGTGTTGTCGTTGTTCAGACAGGTAGGGTTGGGGATCGAGGTAAAGTCCAAACTGCATACCCAATTTCTTAGGGCCTAGGAAAAATCAATGAATATCTCTTTCTCAATCTCTACTGGTGAATGGGAAGCGGCGCAGCAAGCAGTCCTTACTCATTCACCAGGCTCAGATTACGACAATTCATTAACTCCTTTATATGATTTACTGTACGGTTCGTTACAACTTAGTGAAGGCGATTCTTATTTGTTTCCAAGCAATGAAGAAGGGCTGACATATGCCATTCTTGATTTTGCTTGCGCATTAGCAAGAAGTCTACTAAGCCAAGGTGAATTAACATTGAAATCAGGGGAAGCAGCACAGTTTATTCTTCTTGAGCAGCGCGCGACTTTTACCTTCACTAGAAACCAGGAAATTATCGAGATCACCTGTGATCGAGGAAAATCCACCCCTCTCAGCGTTCCTTTTGACGAATTCAGAACGGCTGTGATGCAGTTCATCAAGAGCTTTCTGGATAATGTAAAAGCTAAGGCACCAGGTTTATTAGAGTGGGAAAGTACTCTGCCCTTAAAGCATGCTGAGCCAAGCAGTTTTTAATCACGACGCATGGTTTACCAGTGGAATGTAGCAAAAACCTTGGGAGAATGCGTTCTAAGAGCTGATTTATAAAGTAAATCTTAAGTCGTCTGTATTCCTTGCATATTAAGGGTTTCAGGCTCCAGAGGCTATATTGAGCTGCTTTCCTGAAAGCCTTGCCCTGCGGGAGTTTCAGCAACTTAATAAATCAGCTCTAAAATTACTCTGGACTAGAGTAAATTGGGCCATGCTTCTAGGGGAGCAGGTGGATTGCGCGATCGCAGGGGTGAAATCTGTCCCCAGGCGTTTGCAACCGAGCGGCTACGGTCTACAACTAACAGGTAGCGTTAGCGCGATCGCCCATGCTAGACATCCTGCCCCCGGCTTTGGCCCCTTGGCTCGTCGCCGCCCTGCTCAACACCCTGCTGCTGGGGGTGGCTTGGTTGGCCCCCAAGAAGCTACTGACCCCAGCGGGCTATCTCCACGCCTGGATTTTAGGGGTCTTGGTGTGGGGCTGCTTGGGCTGGCGGGGCTATAGCGTCGTCATGGTTTACTTCTTGGTGGGTTCCAGCGTCACCCGCATCGGCATGGCCCAAAAGGAAGCGGCGGGCATTGCCGAGAAACGGGCCGGAGCCCGAGGCCCCGAAAACGTATGGGGATCTGCCCTGGTGGGGGCGATTTGTGCCCTGGGGGTGGGGGTGTTGAGCGTCACCGCCCCCGATCGCGCCGCCACCGCCATCCCCCTGTTGACCCTGGCCTACGTCGCCAGCTTCAGCACCAAACTGTCTGACACCACCGCCAGCGAAGTGGGCAAGGTCTATGGCAAGCGCACCTTCTTGATCACCACCCTGCAACCCGTTCCCCCCGGCACCGAGGGGGCCGTCAGCCTGGAGGGTACCTTGGCTGGGGTGGTGGGGTCCGCCGTGATGGCTGGGGTGGCCTGGGCCATTGGGTTGATTGCCCCCCTGGGCATTGGGGTTTGTCTGATCGCCGCCTTTGTGGCCACCAATGCCGAGAGCGTCATTGGCGCAACCCTCCAAGCTCGCTGGGGCTGGCTCACCAACGAAATGGTGAATATTCTCAACACCGCCATTGGGGCGATCGCGGCAGCGGCGATCGCCCGTTGGCTGCTCTAAAGCCCGCTAGGGCAACGGCGAGATCCCCAAAGACGCTAGCGGGAGTACCCAGTACACTTCGTCAGCATTGGCGAAAGTCTTTACTCCCCCGTGCTGCCGCCCAAGGCAAGGGTTGGCAAATGTACACCGCCCAGTGCTAGTGGGTCACTGGGTCCGAACCTCGCCATTTCCGGACCGATCCTCCCGCCTGGATTTGCAGTTCCCTGAGTCTGACAGTTAGGACAACAAAGACCGTGGGTTTCATGCTTCAACCCACGCTACGGGGGCCATTGTGAAAGGATTGGGCGTAGCGTGGGTAGAGCAGAGCGAAACCCACGAGCAGGGCAGTTTACCCTTGTCAGGAATGGCAATGAGCATGACGAATGACCCACTAGGTCAGGGTTTTGCTAGGCCAGGATTTGATCGTCTAGCTCAAAGTCGATCACCTGGTTTTGCCGCCCCGAAGCCAGATAGTCATTCTGAAAAGAGTCTTGCAAACCGCTGACCAGATCAAACTGGGGCTGCCAGTGGAGATCGGTTTTGGCCCGGTGGATGTCGGTAAAAAAGTGCTGTACCCGCATGGGAAACGCTTTGCGCTTACCAAAGTCAAACTGCTTGGGATCGTAGTGGACAATGTTGACCGTGGCCGGATCTTTGCCAGCGGCGGCAGCACAGGCCCGCGCTAGGCCATCAAAGCTAACGGCGCGATCGCCGGAGATGTTGTAGATCTGACCAATGGCGGTGGGGTTGCCCACAATGGCCACCATGGCCGCCGCTAGATCTTCCACATGGCCCAGTTGGGTTAGGGCCATGCCGTTGCCGGGGATGGGGATGGGGCGATCGCGCACCAGGCGATCGAAGAACCAGGCTTCGAGATCGTTGTAGTTTTGGGGGCCATAGATGTAGACAGGGCGCACGGAGGTGAAGGGAATTCCCTGTTCCGCTAGATAGGCTTCCGTGGCAAATTTGCCCTTGTGGCGGCTGTTGGGATCCACCGCATCCCCTTCCACATGGGGCATTTGGTCAGACTTTTGGTACACCCCAGCGGAACTGACATAGACAAAGTGCTGGAGGCGATCGCCCAACAGTTCCACCAGGGGTTGGGTGTCGCTGAGTTCCCGCCCGTTGTTGTCAAACACCACATCAAAGGCTTCCCCCGCCAGCTTCTCCTTCAGGGCCGCCACATCTTTGCGATCGCCGTGAATTTGGCTGACATTGGCCACGGGGGCGGGCTTGTTGCCCCGGTTAAACAGCACCACCTCATGGCCTTGGTCCACCAGGCGGCGGGTCAACGCCACCCCAATAAACCGTGTGCCACCCATCACCAAAATTCGCATACCGCCGTCTCCAACTGCGCCACCCCCCATCTTAGGACGGTGGTGAACGGTGCCCCACTGGAGCCCGGTCTAAACGTGTAAATCCTCTTAATAGATCCCTCACCGAGATCGTCCACCCTACCTCTGGGGCTGAAGGGCTTGGGGGACAAGGGTTTGCCTGTCAACGGACCCCACGGGGCAACGGCAGGCCGGTGGCTGGGGTTGGTAACTATGTAGAACCGTACCGTCAAAGCTTAAAGCAATGGGCAGAAACCCCCAGCCCCCAGCCCCTTGCACTAGCCTGGAGCCAGCGCCCTAGCGATCGACGAACCCCAGCCCCCTAGAATGTAATCAAGCTGGGTCAGCGGCGGTGGCTGGGACTGGGCCATAGCAACGAAGACGGAAGGCTTCATGCGAGAGCTCGAAAATGCTTACAGAGTGCTGGATTTAGAGCCTGGTGCCTCCATGGAAGAGGTCAACCAGGCCTATAAGGACTTGGTGTTTATTTGGCACCCCGATCGCCTGCCCAAGGACAACCTACGGCTGGTGGAAAAGGCCCAGGAAAAGCTCAAGCAGCTTAACCATGCCCGCGATTATCTCCGCACCCATGCGCGGGTCGGGTCCACCGTCTCGGAAGCCAGCTCCACCCCTTACGGCAGCCGCACGGGCTATGGCCGGGGGTATAGCGGCTACCGTCCCCGCTCTGCCTATGGGCAAAGCAGTGGACAGGGGACCTACAACCGCTACGGCACCTATCAGTCGCGTCCCTACGGGCGATCGCAGCAGGCCAGTCAGGCCCCCCATGGGGCAGCGGAGGCCAGTAGCCCCTATGGCACCGCCTCCAACGCCAGTACCGGAGCCAGCGGCAGCAACGGGACCAGCGGCAGCAACGGCAACGGCAACGGCAGTTCAGGCACCGCCAACAACGGCACCGCTAGTAACGGCTATGGCTACAGTTCCTATGGCTACAGCCGCACCGAGCGCCAAAAACGGCGAGAAGCCGCCAGCTACGGGCGCACCTATCGTCCCAATGAAGATGCCAGCTACTACCGCGATACGTGGAATACCCACCAAACCAGCAGCAGCCAAGGCCCCACAGCGGGTAGCAGCACCCAAAGCAACAGCACTGACAAAACCACCCAAGCCCCCAGCAGCGGCACGGGCAACACCAGCCAAAGCCGTGCCTATGGCAGCTACGGCAGCTATGGCAGCTACAGCAGCCAGGCCTACTACAGCAGTGCTGCCAATGGGGCCGCCAGTTCTTCCACCAGTGGCAGTGCCAGCGCTAATGGCAATGGCCGATCGCGCCAGGTTGACCCGGACCTCAGCGGATCTGATCTGCGGGGCGCAAATTTGCAGGAAAAAGACTTTTCAGGTCGCAACCTCAGCAGTGCCGACCTGACTGGGGCCAATTTGAAGGACGCCTTCCTGCATAAGGTGAATTTAAATCGGGCCAACCTTTCCAAGGCCAATATGTTTCGGGCCAATTTACTCCAGGCCAACCTCAGCCACGCCAACTTGCGGGAAGCCAATCTGATTGGGGCAGACCTCAGCGGTGCAGACCTCAGCGGTGCAGACCTCAGCGGCGCACAGGTGACGGTGGGCGACAAGGTGATGGTGAAGCTCACAGGCACCATTCTCCGGGGAGCGATTCTCCCCGATGGCTCCATCCATCCCTAGCCCTCCTCCCCCTTTGAATGCGGTTGTTTTGCCCTGACCCATCGGCTGAAGGATTCTTCCCCCATCAAGAAAGTCATGAACAGTCAACATATCGATGCGATCAAAAGCCTCTTCCAAAGTCGATTGGCGACGCTTGAGCATCTCTTAACGCTGGCCCAGGCTCATTTTCAGAATGATGAATCCTTTCTTCAGCAACGCCTAGCGGCTGATATGTTTCCCTTTGGCACCCAGATTGTGTTTACCTGCAATCAACCCCGCAACTTTGTGCTCTGGTGCGAGGGCAAACCTGCGGATAATTTAGACCCCCAGGTCACTTCCATCGCCCAGGCATCCGAACATATCAAAAACACCCGTGAGTTACTCGTCAGCCTGAGTCTTGACGACGAAAAATTGGCTGAGCATACGCAGATTGAGTTGGGTCAGAACCTTTATCTTGAACTCTCGGGCCATGACTACGTGAATGAATTTTTAATTCCCAACTTTTACTTTCATCTGGTGACGGCCTACGACATTCTTCGTATGGCTGGCGTACCCATCGGCAAACGAGATTACATGATGCACATGGGTCCGTTCGTCAGAACGAGGTGACGGTCAAATGGGCTCATCCAATCACGCAGATAGCCGATTTTCGACCCGCAATACTTACGTTTCTGGAGCGGTGGGGGCGTCGTCAGCGGGGGCGCTGGGCGATCGCCAGCCGGAGAGGCTAATTTGCTTTGCCCGCGCCACCACCAGACAATCATCCGCCACATCTTTGGTGATGACGGACCCCGCCCCCACGGTGACATCCTGCCCCACCGTAATCGGGGCGACTAAAACACTGTTAGCCCCCGTTTTGGTGCGATCGCCAATCACCGTTGGATGCTTTTGGTAGCCGTCGTAATTGGCGGTGATGGTACCTGCGCCAATGTTGACGCGATCGCCCAGGGTGGCATCCCCCAGGTAGGCCAAGTGGGCTGCATTGACGCGATCGCCCAACGTAGACTTTTTGATTTCCACAAAGTTGCCCACCCGGCAGCCCTGGCCCACCACCGCCTGCCCCCGCAAGTGCGCATAGGGACCGATGCGGCTATTGTCCTGCACCGTACTGTCGCTAATGACGGAGTACAGCACCGCCACGTTGTCCCCCAGAGTGCTGTTTTCCACCAGCGTGCCGGGGCCGATGCGGCAACCGCTGCCGATGTGGGTGTGGCCCCGCAGGTGGGTTTGGGGCTCGATGATGGTGTCTGGGGCCAGTTGTACTGGGGTGTCAATGGTGATGCTGTCGGGGTCGATGAGGGTGACCCCGGCAGCCATCCAATCGGCCTTGATGCGGTCTTGCAGCATGGTGTAGGCGGTGGCCAACTGCTGACGGTTGTTAATGCCCTGGATCTCGTGGGGATCAGCCACATCCACCGCCATCACCGGGGCCAGATCCTTGACCACATCCGTCAGGTAATACTCCTTTTGGTCGTTGTCTGCCCGGAGGTGGGGCAGCACCTGGGCCAGGGCGGGCCAGTTGAAACAGTACACCCCAGCATTGATGCGGCGGTTTTGCCGCTGGGCTTCGGTGCAGTCGCGATGCTCGATGATTTCCGTCACCACGTTGTCATCGTTGCAAAAGACACGACCGTAGCCCGTGGGGTCAGCAAATTGGGCCGTGAGTAGGGTGGCCCCATTGCCGTTGTGGCGATGCACCTCCCACAGGTGTTGCAGGGTACTGGGTCGCAGCAGGGGCACGTCCCCATTCAGCACCAGCAGGTCGCCATCAAAGTCTTCCAGGTGGGGGATTACCTGCTGCACCGCGTGACCCGTGCCTAATTGTTCTGTCTGTTCCACAAA
>JAQCHG010000068.1 GCA_027619675.1 Cyanobacteriota bacterium | reverse complement strand
GTTGGGGCGGCGCAGGGCGAGTTGGGCAGCGGCCAAGATGGGGGTGGTATGACCCAGCACCAAGGGGGACAGACGGGCGTAGCTGTACATCACCCGTAAAGGCTGGGCCAGAAACAAATCAATCCCCTTGGGGCGCAGCAAATATTCCAAAAACCGCTGCCGCGACAAGATGCCCACCGATCGCCCACCGTCGGTCAGCAAAATGCCGGGTAGGGCCGGATCCCCTTCAAAACACTGGGCCGCTTGGCTGCCTAAATCACTAATCTCAAGGCTCGTATCCCAGAGGGGCAGTTGGGCCAGAACGGATTTAGTGCCCAGGGCAAAGACCTCCGCCTCCGCCAGGGTGGCGAGTTCGTCGTATTCAGAGGACGTGACCGCGTTTTCAGGATTGGAATTCACCATGGATGCCAAGGGCACAGGGTTTGCTATCAAATGACTCAAGTTCTCCCAGGGCAGCGGGTCGGGACGCTAACCCATCGGCGGGCAATGCCCCTGCCAATCCCACCGCCGCTATCGCTGCCGTTGGCCCCTAGGGGCTAGCCGTGACAGCGGTGTCGGGTCCCCACCAGCGGGGGCCAGCCTCTAGCAACCGTGGACACCCCAGCCTGAAACCGGCATTCCGATTACTAGCGTTTCTGGGAGATTCATAGAGCGGCAACGGGCAATAGGGAGCAAGGCCGCGGGGGCTGGGTCTCAGTATGCCCGACTTTACTGGAGGGGCGCAGGCCCCTCAGGACATGAAAATTTTCTGTAGCCTGCCCAGATGTAGCCCAGCAGTCCGGCGATCGCCCCGCCACCTGCCTACCATAGGCCCAAACCCAGCCGCATCCGCTGCGACGTTCATCTTCCCTTGGGGCGTTGTTCCCCACTTGGTATCCATGATTCCTTTGCTTCACCACACCAAAATTGTGGCCACCATTGGCCCCGCCAGCAGTTCCCATGAAACCCTGCTGGAGATGGTTCACGCCGGGATGAGCGTGGCCCGCCTCAACTTTTCCCATGGCACCTATGAAGACCATGCCCGCATGATTCAATTGCTGCGCCAGGTCTCACGGGAGCTAGATCGCCCCATCACCCTGCTGCAAGACCTGCAAGGTCCCAAGATTCGGGTGGGGCCGCTGCCGACGGTGCGCCAGCTCCAGGTGGGGGACCGGATCACCCTGGTGCCAGGGGCGGGGGCGGTCCCCGCTAGGCTGGACGCGGGGGTCGTGGCGATCGATTATCCCCACTTGGCTACCGAGGCGGAACCGGGTATGCAGGTGCTGCTGGATGATGGGCTGCTGGAACTGGTGGTGGAGAAGGTGGACGCCCCTGCCGTCCATTGCCAAGTGCGGCAAGGGGGTCCCCTGAAGCCGCGCAAGGGGGTGAATCTACCGGACCTGAGCCTGCAACTGCCTTCCATGACGGACAAGGACCGGGAGGATCTGGCCTTTGGGGTGGCCCAGGGGGTGGATTGGGTTTCCCTCAGTTTTGTCCGCAAAGGGGAGGACATTCGCAACCTGAAGGCCCTCTTGGCGGAACTGGGGGCACCGGAAACCCCTGTCATCGCCAAAATTGAAAAACCTCAAGCGATCGCCAACCTAGACGAGATCTTGGCCGTCACCGATGGGGTCATGGTGGCCCGAGGGGACCTCGGGGTGGAGATGAAAGCCGAGAAAGTCCCGATGCTGCAAAAGCGCATCATCCAAGCCTGTAATCTGCGCAGCCTCCCCGTAATCACCGCCACCCAAATGCTCGACAGCATGATTGAGCATCCCCGCCCCACCCGCGCCGAAGCCAGCGACGTGGCCAACGCCATCCTCGACGGCACCGACGCGGTGATGCTGTCGGGGGAATCCGCCGTGGGCAAGTTTCCCGTCCAGGCGGTGCAGATGTTGAGCCGCATCGCCTGTGACGTAGAGACCGACCTCACCTTCACCAACTACCCGCCAGAAAAAAACGATGAGACCCATGCCCTCAGTGAGGCGCTGAACGTCATCGATCGCACCCTCAACCTCCACTGCATCGTCGCCTTCACCGAGTCGGGCTACACCGCCATGATCGCCGCTGGGGAACGGCCCCGCGCCCCCGTTGTCGCTCTCACCCCCGATCGCGATGTTTATCACCGCCTCAACCTGGTGTGGGGGGTCAAACCCATCTTGATTGATGAGCGGGCCACCAGTTTCGAGGCCATGGTGGAACAGGCGGAAAGCTGCCTAATGGAGCGCCAGCTCGCAGCCCCCGGCCATCAGGTGTTGCTCATGGGGGGCATTCCCACCAGCCACCGCCAGGGCACCAATTTTCTGAAACTCCATACCCTGCCATGCCAAGGGGCCGAGTGATGGTGCATCCCTCGGCCCCTGTGGGCTGTCATCTATTCAGGTTGCCTCAACGGAAAACCGAGCATTCGGCAGTGCGTTGCATAAGTGCCATAGGCTAAGTTCCATGGGCGTTGAAGCAATAACTGTGCAAGCCGACTATTGGGGCGGCAGCAGCACGGCATCAATCACATGGATGACCCCATTGCTGGCTTCAATGTCAGCCATGACCACATTGGCCCCGTTCACCGTCACCCCAGAACCCACCACGATACTGAGGGGAATGGCGGCAGCGGACCCCACCTCACCGGAGGATAGTTGACCCGAGGTCACCCGGCCCGGCACCACGTGATACGTCAGGATGGTCTTGAGTAGCGCCTGGTTTTCTGGTTGAAAGAGGCTCTCGATGGTCCCCTCGGGCAAACGGCCAAAGGCATCATCGGTCGGTGCAAACACCGTAAATTCCGTCTCGCCATTCAAGATGCCGACTAGCTCGGCATGTTTTAACAATGCCGTCAGCACATTGAAGGACTCATTGGTGGACGCGATCGCGACAATCGTATTGCCATCACCGTCCGCCTTCGTCTCAGCCAACGGTGATGCCATCGCCTGTGCCGAGGCAGTCGTCAGGGTCAGGGCGATCGCGCTAGCGAACAAAGCAATCTTTTGCATGGGTAGTTTCCAAGGGTGTGTGTGCAGTCGGCCAACTTGCTTGGCACCTCCAGATCGTAACGCTTGTTTACAAAATATTCATTTTCCTGAAGTTTTTGTGATTTTCTTCCCCTTTGGAGCATTGACCGCGTTTCTCCCCATGTCAAAGCAGTGAGACGGGCACTACGTCGATATAGAGGGCAAATTGAGCCGTTCCCAGCAGGGGCCGCCGCTGATTTCGTCAGCCATGAGCAAACGCCAGGACCAAGTGTGGGTAATCTGGTAGAAGATTAAGGTTTGTTAATTAAGCGTCCGCATTCCTGACGAGTAGTCCCCGGTAAGGCCCATGACTCAACTGCTGACCCGTCCCGCTGCCCAGTCCGCTGCTCCGGAAACCTCCAACCGTCCCCATCGAGTCGTCATTGTGGGCGGGGGCTTCGGCGGACTGTACGCGGCCCAGTCCTTTGGGCGGGCCACCCATGTGGAAGTCACCCTGATCGATCGCCGCAACTTTCACCTGTTTCAACCCCTGCTGTACCAGGTGGCCACCGGGGGCCTTTCCCCCGGCGACATTGCCTCTCCCCTGCGGGGCGTTCTCAATCGCCAAAAAAATACCCAAGTGCTGTTGGGGGATGTGGTGGACATCGACCCCGAGCAGCAACAGGTGGTTCTGAAACGGGGCAAAGGGGTGCCCTACGACAGCCTGATCATTGCCACGGGCGGTGCCCACCACTACTTTGGCAATGACCACTGGGAAAAATTTGCCCCCAGCATCAAAACCCTGGAGGACGCCCTGGAGGTGCGGCGGCGGATTTTTCTGGCCTTTGAGGCGGCAGAAAAGGAAACGGATCCCGTTAAGCGTCAGGCGATGATGACCTTTTTGGTGGTGGGGGGTGGCCCCACCGGGGTCGAACTGGCGGGAGCATTAGCGGACTTGGCCTACAGCACCCTCAAGAGCGATTTCCGCACCATTGACACCCACGAGACCAAAATCATTTTGGTGGAGGGGATGGATCGGCTGCTGCCCCCCTTCCCCGAAGATCTCTCCGCCAATGCCGCCGATTCGCTGCAAAAGCTGGGGGTGGAGGTGCGGACCCAAACCATGGTCACCGCCATTGAGGACGATCGCGTCCGTCTCCGCAGCGGGGATGAAGAATCGGAACTGCTCACCAAGACGGTGCTGTGGGCTGCCGGGGTGAAGGCATCGGGGATGGGCAAAATTGTGGCGGATCGCACCGGGGCTACCTGCGATCGCGCCGGTCGCGTGATGGTGGCACCGGACCTGAGCCTGCCCGACCACCCCAATATTTTCATCATTGGCGACCTCGCCCACTACGCCCACCAAGACAACAAACCACTCCCCGGTGTGGCCCCCGTCGCCATGCAACAGGGCAAGTATGTGGCCAAGCTAATTCAGCATCGCCTCAAGGGGGAACCCATCCCCCCCTTCCGCTACCGAGATTCTGGCAGTCTGGCGGTGATTGGCCGCAACGCCGCCGTGGTCAACCTCAACTGGATCAAGTTCACGGGCTTCCCAGCCTGGGTGATTTGGCTGTTTGTCCACGTCTTCTACTTGATTGAGTTCGACAACAAGCTGATCGTCATGACCCAGTGGATGTGGGGGTATTTCACCCGCAACCAGGGCTCTCGCCTGATCACGGGGCGTGACGCCGACAAGGTGGAAGAGGTGTACAGCGGCCACCGCCGCCATTCCTAACCCTGACGCAAACCGCGCCCGCATCCATAGCACAGGAATGGGCCAAGGGCTTTAGCCCCTGGCCCATTCCTGTGCTTACGCCAGTCCGGATGCCTGGCCGCCTCTGGCGAAAGTCCCCGTCCCCCTGAGCGCCCTTGCCCCTGTACGCCCCCGTACAGAAAACGGTTGGCAAATTGCCATCGTGCGGTGCTAGCCCTGATTCGGGAACCCATTTGGGGGCGGACCTCCCCATAGCGGTGACAGGTAGGGATTTTATTTCTCTGGAAGGACACTGCCCACTAGACTAGGGAAGACCTTGCGCGGGTAGGCACTTGTGACCGATCAAAGCCTCCAATCGCTCCCCTCCTCCGTGATTTCCCGCCAGGAGTTGCGGGAACTGGTGCGATCGCAACTCAAGATGCTGCTAGAGCAGCAAAACTTCCAAGGGGCCAAGGCATTGTTGGTGCCCGTGCAGCCTGCGGACATTGCCGAAGCCATTGAAGGGCTGCCGGAAACCATGCAGGCGATCGCCTTTCGACTGTTATCTAAGGATGAGGCGATCGAGGTCTACGAAAATCTAGATTCCACCGTTCAGCAGACCCTGATCGAAGACTTTAAGCGCCAGGACGTGCAGGACATTGTGGACAAAATGTCCCCCGACGACCGGGCGCGGTTGTTTGATGAACTGCCCGCCAAGGTGGTGCGGCGACTGCTGACCCAACTCAGCCCCCAAGAACGGGAGGCCACCGCCCTGCTGCTGGGCTACGAGGCCGACACCGCCGGGCGCATCATGACCCCGGAATACATTGCCCTCAAGGAGGGGTGGACCATCGCCCGCGCCCTGGAGCATATCCGCAACCGGGCCCACATGAGCGAGACCATCTACTACCTATTTGTGACGGATGTGGCCCGTCGCCTTACGGGTATCCTCTCCCTGCGGCACCTGGTGATGGGGCAACCGGACGAAACCATCGGGGATCTGATGACCCGTGAGGTGGTTTCGGTGCAGACAGATACGGACCAGGAAGAGGTGGCCCAACTGATCCAGCGCTATGACTTTTTGGCGGTGCCCGTGGTGGATACGGAGCAGCGCCTAGTGGGGATCATTACCGTTGATGATGTCATCGACGTGCTGGAAGAGGAGGCCACGGAGGACATCTATGCCCTGGGGGGGGTGCAGTCTGGGGGCGACAATTACTTTCAAACCAACCTGCTGACGGTGGCCCGCAAGCGGGTGGTGTGGTTGTCGGTGCTGTTGCTGACCAATACCGTCACCACCTGGGTGATCCGCAGCCAGGAGGCGATTTTGGAGCAGGTGGTGGTGCTGGCGGCCTTCATTCCCCTGTTGATTGGGTCGGGGGGAAATGTGGGGGCGCAGTCGTCCACGGTGGTGATTCGCGGCATCAACACCAATGAGTTAGACAACAAAGCGGCCAAGCGGGTGATTCTGCGGGAGGCGATCGCGGGGGCATTCCTCGGTATCATGCTGGGGGCGGTGGTGACCCTTTGGGCCTACGTGCTCCAGGGCAATTTGGCGGTGGCGGTGGTGGTGGGGATCAGCCTAGTGGCGATCGCGATTCTGGCCTCCACAGCGGGGGCGGCCTTGCCCTTCCTCTTCAGCGCCATCGGCTTCGACCCCGCCCTGATGTCCGCCCCCTTCATCACCACCATCGTGGACGTGCTAGGGGTGTTGATTTACCTGAACCTAGCCCGCCAGATCCTAGGCATCCAGCTTTAGGCAGCAAGCTCCAGGTTGAACCTGTACGAAGGGAGAATGGCTGCAAATGCTGCAAGTAGAGCCATTGGGAACTGCCGCAATCTGCTCCCGCCGTCTCGGTCTTCCATTGGGGCGAGGGGCTTCATCCCCTGGTGCAGCGGTGAGGTGTGGAAGTCCTGGCCAGGCTCGGCCTGCCTGCCCCCGTGGACCATCGTGGGTTGTCCACTTCAAACACCGTCATCCCTGAAGCGGAAGGGGGGAGAGATGCCCTACAACTTGAAGGGACCTTCCTATTCGCCGTAGCCACCATGCCCGGACCCCACCGCGCCCAACCCCCCCTAGAATTTTTGCCCCCCACCTTTGATCCCAAGGTGCTGTGGCTGGTGCGGCGCTTATTGCCCCTGTGGATGCGGTGGCGCAGCAGTGTGCAAACCATCCACACTGAGGGGGTAGAGACCTTGGTGCGGCTGTTTCAAGACTTTCAGGGGCAGCGGGTGCGGTTTCTCATTGCCTTTCGCCACCCCAGCCCAGAGGATGCCTATTGCCTCATGCATTTGATCTGGCATGAGGTGCCCAAAACCGCCCGCCAAATGGGAGTCAGGCTCCCCTCGTCACCCCACATCCACTTTATTTACGATCGCGGCATCCCCCTCTGGGCAGGGCGGGGGATTGGCTGGCTCTACCAAAAACTGGGGGGAACCCCCATTCAGCGGGGCAAAGTGGACCGCCAAGGGCTCAAGTCCGCCCGTCATCTATTTGCCCAGGGGCAGTTTCCCCTAGCGGCAGCCCCAGAAGGGGCCAACAATGGCCACACGGAAATTATCAGCCCTTTAGAACCGGGCATTGCCCAGTTTGGGTTTTGGTGCCTAGAGGATCTGCAAAAGGCGCAGCGCCCAGAAACTGTGGTGATTTTGCCCTTGGGTATTTGCTACCAATACCCGACGCCCCCTTGGCACGCCATTGCCGAACTGTTAACCCAACTGGAACAGGACTGTGGCCTCAACGGGCCACCCATGGCGGTACCATTACCCACCCATCCCCAAACCTCCACGGAAGTGCTGGCCCTCTATCCCCGGCTGATCACCCTGGGGCTGCATTTACTGACCCTGATGGAGGGCTATTACGCGGACTTTTACCATGCACCCCGGTCCCAGGCGTCCCCAGACGCTGCTGGGG
>JAQCHG010000067.1 GCA_027619675.1 Cyanobacteriota bacterium | reverse complement strand
GGGTGGTTCCATTGCAAATACTGCTGGAGGGCCGTAATCGCAGCCCACTCCGAAGCATAGTCGGCATGGACGCGAAATCGATAGGGAGCCGAGGACGGGGCCGCCGCTGGCTCCCAAAGTTCTAGATGGATGCCCATGGCCCTGGGGGTGAGGCGATAGTGGATGACGGGGGGCGGGGCAGCAGCGGAAACAGATAAAGACATCGGGCACCTCTGGATGGTTGCTATGCCCTCCTTACGGTTTGATCCCCAACCCATCAGGAGGCCCAGTCCCGAGTCCTCGCTAACGTCAGTTCGGGTTAAGCCATTGGCCTGTTGCTGTTGTACCCCGCCACCCAGCGCATGGGGGGCTGACTTCGCAACATCCCTACACCTGGGGCGACGATCGCGAGGGAACCGACTGCCCAGGGAGGAAACGGGTCAGATGGCGGGACCAAGACTACCGTAGGCTTAGGAAGATGGCAGGGGAGGGGCGTGATGGTGCCGATGGACGTGGTGATTTTGTCCAATGGGCCGGGGGAAATCACCACCTGGGTCAAGCCCGTGGTGCAGGCCCTGCGGCGGCTGCAACCGGACCCGGCGGATCTGCGGATCTCGTGGTGCTGTCCCCCTGCCCCAACGCCACCGGGCAGGAGGCGGCGATCGCCGCCCAGTACCCCGAGGTAGATCGGGTGCAGGCGGCCCCCCACTTTTGGCCCTTTCTGCTGTGGGGCAACACGGCGGCGGGGTGGGATTGGCGCGATCGCGGGGTGGTGCTGTTTCTTGGGGGCGATCAGATCTACCCCGTCCTGATCGGGCGGCGGCTGGGCTATCGCACCGTGATCTATGCGGAATGGTTTGCCAACTGGCGGCGCTGGGTGGATGCCTTTGGGGTCATGAACTCAACCCTGGTGGATCAGACCCCGGCAGCCTACCGCGATCGCTTTCAGGTGGTGGGGGATCTGATGGCGGATGTCCCCGGCCCCGCCGTTGCCGTCGATGGGGTGGCTCAGCAGCTAGGCTTAACCCCTGAGACGCCGTTAATTGGCCTGCTGCCGGGGTCCAAGCGGGCCAAACTCACCCAGGGGGTGCCGCTGCTGCTGGCGGTGGCGGACTACGTGGCCGATCGCGCCCCCCAAACCCGCTTTGTCATCCCCGTTGCCCCCACCCTGGCCCTAGAAACCCTGGCCACCTACGCCGATCCCCAGCAAAACCCCCTGGTTTCCATCCTGGCGGGGCCAGGGGTGACCCTGGTACAGCCCTCGGATCCCCACCATCTGCCCTACCTGAAAACCACCCAGGGCACCCAGATTTTTCTGTGGCAACCCTTCCCGGCCCATGGGGTCACCCGGCGCTGTGCCCTCTGTCTGACCACGGTGGGGGCCAACACAGCGGAACTGGGGGCTTTAGGGGTTCCCATGGTGGTGCTGCTCCCCACCCAGCAGTTAGATGCCATGAACGCCTGGGATGGGGTGTTGGGGCTGTTGGTGAACCTGCCCCTGGTGGGGAGGCCCTTAAATCGGCTGATTAACCTGGCCTTTTTTGCCTACATTCGCCGCAGTGGCAAACGCTTTGCCTGGCCCAACATCTGGGCAGGGCGGGAAATTGTGCCGGAACTCTTGGGCCGTCTGACCGCCCAGGAGATTGGCGATCGCGTCCTCCAATACCTGGCCCAGCCCGAGGCATTGGCCACCATGCGCCGGGAGTTGCAGCAGGTGCGGGGCACCCCAGGAGCAGCGGATAACCTGGCCAAGTTGGTGCTGGCGGTGGCGGAGCCTGACTGATGGGCACGGCCATGGATACCCTCGACTCTGGCTGGGCCAGGGCTGCCCAACCATCAGCGCCGGACAACCTGTTCGTTGGTGGTCAACCGCTCTGCACAGATGGTGTTGCGGGTTTGTTTGGCTTGGTAAAGGGCGCGATCGGCCATGGCAATGGCGGTCTCAGAACTGATGGGGGAGGGTAGGGCAATGGACGCCATGCCGATGCTGACGGTGACGTAGGGCTGGGTTGGGGAAGCCCGGTGGGGAATGGCAAGGGTGGCCATGGCCATCTGCATGGATTCTGCCAACAGTTTGGCCCCTGGTGCGTCGGTGTCTGGCAGCAGAATGATGAACTCCTCCCCGCCGTAACGGGCCACCAAATCGCTCCCCCGGCGGGTACAGCCAGACAGCACCTGGGCCACCTGCTTGAGGCAGGTATCCCCCGCCTGGTGGCCATAGTGGTCGTTATAGGCTTTGAAATGATCGATATCCACCATCATCAAAGTCAGCGATTGTTGCTGGCGCTGATGTTGGGACCAAACCTGGTCTAGTACCGTTTCAAATTGGCGGCGGTTGGCCACCTGGGTGAGGCTATCGACGGTGGCTTGAATTTTGAGTTGGGCGTGGAGGTCTTGCAGTTCTAGCTCCGCCTGCTTGCGATCGCTGATATCAAACATCACCCCGGTCATTTTGAGGGGGGTACCGTCCTCGTCGTAAATCCCCTGGCCCTTGGTCAACACCCAATGGATGCTGCCATCGGGATGCACCACCCGATATTCCACCTCTAGGGGGGTGCGATTGGCTAGGGCCGTCTGAAAAGCCTGCTCGGTGCGCTCAAGGTCATCGGGGTAAACCGAGTTGCGCCAGGTGCGATAGGCACTGGGCAGGGAGCCGGGGACTAACCCCATGAGGCGATAGTGGCTGTCGCTCCAGTTGGCCTCCCCCGTTCTCACATCAAATTCCCAACTGCCCGTCTGGGTCAGTTCCAGAGCCAAGCGTCGCCGCTCTTCACTGGCCTGGAGGGCCAGTTCTGCCATCTTGCGATCGGTGATGTCCCGAAACATGAACAACACCCGCCCTGGTGGCATGGGGGCACAGCGCACTTCTTCATAGCGGGTTTGGCCGTGGAGCTGAACCTTTTGTTCGTACACCTGCACCTGGTTGCTGGTGAGGGCCATCTGTATGGTGGCGAGTTTTTGCTGGGCGCGATCCGACGTTTCAAAGGTGAATAGGGAGCAGCCCACAATGTCTTGATTGGCCACCAGGTCAATCTCGGGGCGAAAGGTGACCCGCTCTAGCACCACACCATCGGCGGCAATGATGTAAATCAGATCCGGCATTGTCGCCAGAATGGCCTGCTGCCGCAGGTTTGTTTCTTGCACCAGGGACTCTGCCCGCTTGCGATCGGTGATATCCGCCGCCGTCCCCTGGAGCTTAATCACCTGTCCCTCGCCATTGCGCACCGCTTCCCCACGGCTGATCAGGTGACGAATGGCACCGTCCGGCAAAATGACGCGATGTTCGATGGCATAGGGGGTGCCCTGGTTCACAGCTTGCTGCACTGCCTGGGCGAGGCGATCGCGATCGTCGGGATGTACCAGCGACAGGGTTTCTGAGTAATTCGGGGTGGCGGTCGCATCCCCCACCCCCATAATGCGAAACACCTCCGGGGACCAGGTTTGGTGCTGGGTGGCCACATCCAATTCCCAACTGCCCACCTGGGCAATGCGTTGGGCTTCCTGAAGTTGGTGGGTCAGGTGTTGCAGGGCCTCGGTTCGTTCCGCTACCTCCACCTCTAGGGTGCGGGTGTAGTTGGCCTGCCAAGTGGCATTGGCTTGGGCTTGGTGGTCCAGATCCGCCATCATCCGCTCGAAGGCAACGGTCAAGGCATCCAATTCTTGAATGCCTGAAGACACCATGGGATCGGGCGAGTGACCGGCCCCATATTGCTGGGTGTTTTTGTTGAGGCGCTGCAACGGGCCAACAACTTGGCCCGCCACCCAGACGCCAAAGACCAGGGCCACCACTAAGCCCGCCCCGGTTAATAACAGGGTGCGGCGAAGATTGGCCTGGATAGCCGCCATAAAATCCGCTTCCGGGACGATGGTGACGATGAACCAATCAAGGGTTTGGGCCGGTCCCCCCGTCTCTAGCAAGGGGGGTTGATTGGGTTGGGGTGTTTCTAATACCCAGTTAAATCCCTGGCTATAGGGTTCAACCCGCAGGTAGTAGCGATCGCCCTCCACCTGAAAACGTAACCCTTGATCACCCGTAATGTTTTGCCATCCCCCCCATTGGACCTCAATTTGCTGGGCTGCCGCCTGGGCCACGGCATCCCCCTGGGTTAACACTTCAAGTGGTCGCGGAAAGGTGGGGGGAGTCACCGCCTGGGGCAATGCCCTCACCCAAGACCGGGAGGTGAGGGTGTCAAGACCGGAAATCTCCGCTGAGGTGGCCACGAGCCGCCCGTTACGGTCAACTACAAACACCTGTCCCTGGTCGGCAATGGGCAGGCTACTGAGCACCTGACTAATTTGCCGCAGGCTGAGGTTGACGGCAAAGACCCCTTGG
Source organism: Cyanobacteriota bacterium (assembly GCA_027619675.1). Lineage (GTDB taxonomy): Bacteria > Cyanobacteriota > Cyanobacteriia > Phormidesmidales > Phormidesmidaceae > PCC-6406. The sequence goes on along the minus strand of JAQCHG010000067.1, from coordinate 3,258 downwards.
GTCGCCCCGGTCTCGTCGTAGATGGGGGCATAGGCATTGATGGTGAGGGTGTCTGTGCGGCCAACGGGAAAGGGGGAACTCCATCCCGGTGCCTGGGCCTCTATCGCCAACCGATACCAGGGGCGATCGCGCACATCAAAATTTTCGAGGGTTTCTAAGAAGCGATCGCGGTTACCCGCAGCATCAATGGTGTAAAGCCGCAGTTGATCCGGGTCCGGTGGCCCCGCAATTCCGGCCTCAATGGGGAGATCACCCGGCTGCAACAGGCTATTAACCCCCAAATCACTGGGGTCGATGCGATGGACGGTCAAAAAGTTGCCTTGGGGATCACCAAACAAAAAACTGGTGATCTCCTCGTGGGCCAGCAGTTGCAGCGTGAGATAGCGATGGAGGCTGTCTAAATCCGTCAGGTTGACATTGCCGGATTGCAGGGCGGCAATGTGGGCTTGGTTATGGGCCTGGGCCTGATCGAGGTAGTCATTGAGGTGATGGGTGACCCGATCGCTGGTTTCCGCCATCAACTGCTGGGCCAGGTCCGTCACCGCCGCCTCACCGCTGCGGTAGGACAGATAACCCACCAACGAAGCCACCCCTACCCCTTGCAAAACAAAGGGAAGAATGAGTAGCGATCGCAGGGAAATGCCCATGAATTCAAACGCTCATATTTTACCGGGCTGTACAGCCCTAACTGTGGGGGTACCCATGACGGGTTGACCCCTCTAGGGCGGGTCACCAATGACGGGTGAAAGTCTTGCTGGGTGAGCATTACCGCGCCCGCTGCTGTGATCTGGCTGGGGGCTATGAACGCTTCGCAACAAGGACTCTGACATTAGCAAATGACAGCCCTAGAGACTCGGATCCCGTTGTGCCGCACCCCTGACATCCCTGAAGGTCTACCCCAGTCAACCCTTGAAGCGGATACTAAACATGGCTGAGCCGCCGAGCTGGCTCAAGGGGCTGGGGTAGGGTCTAGCCGGAGGGGTTTACCGATAACACTGCTCCCTAAGCATCCAGGCTTACCCTTAAGGGTTCTTACTTAGATTAAACCCCAAGCCTACCACCCTACTGGGAAGGTATACGTATTTCCAAGTAGCGATCAACACCCACAATGCCTACGCAAACAGGGCTATTAATGGAGCAAAGCCCGTAATGGCAACCCAAAACCGGAGATTTACGGAGATTCTGCCTCAGGTCGGCCCCATTGACCGTCAGGGGTAGGGGAACCAACCTTCACCGCCAACCGACCCGGTGATGCCGCCCCAGGGAGGCCGCCATGGTGGCGGGTGCTGAATGGCGAGAAACTTCTCCAAAAACCTCCAAAAACGCTATCCCTAGTGGTGGTGAGAGGAGCTTTCTACTGGATTCAGGGGCTGATCCCCACCCCTAGGAAGACACGTTGAATTCCCTCAACTTGATCTGATCAAACCGCTGTCAAGTTGCCAGATCAAAGGAATAAAGATCAGATGTACCTCAGATCGAACGTACTGCTATGGTAGAGGCAGCGATCGCCGTCGCGCCATGATTCCCCAGCAGTTAACCCTCCACAATTTTTTTAGCTATCGGGAAGCCCATTTAGACTTTCGGGGGCTGCACGTGGCCTGTGTCTGTGGCCCCAATGGCGCGGGGAAATCCTCACTACTAGAGGCGATCGCCTGGGCGGTGTGGGGGCAAAGTCGAGCGGCGACCGAAGATGATGTTATCCATCTCGGTACCCTGTCGGCCCAGGTGGATTTTGTCTTTTCCCATCAGCAGGAAATTTATCGGATTATTCGCAGTCGCCACCGCCAACAGGGGGGACATCTAGAATTTCAGGTGCAAACCGAGGCTGGATTTCGGTCCTTGACGCGACGGGGAATGCGGGCCACCCAGCAGTTTATTTGTGAAACCCTGCGGCTCGACTACGAAACATTTGTCAATTCTGCCTATTTGCGCCAGGGGCGGGCGGATGACTTTATGGTGAAGCGCCCTGGTGAGCGCAAACAGATTTTGGCGGATTTATTAAAACTGTCCCAATACGATCACCTGGCGGAAAAAGCCAAGGGGCGCTGGCGGCAGGCCCAAGCCCAGGTGGAGGTGCTGACGCCCACCCTGGCGCAACTACAAACCCAACTGGATCAGCGCAGCGCCCTGCACCAGGAGATGGCGACGCTGGAAGCCCAACTGGCGGAGTGGCAAGCCCAGCAGCAGGCTGACCAGGCCCAAAGCCACCAATTGCAGGCAGTACAGCGCCGCCGCCAAGACCACCAACAGGCCCTCGCCCTCCAGCGCCAGCGGGCCACCCACTTGGCCCAACAGCGATCGCAGGTGGCAGCGGCCCTCACCCAACAGCAGCACCAGGCAGCGGCCCTGGCGGCGACCGTGGCAGAAGCCGACCCCATCACCGCCGGATGGCAGCGGTGGCGAGCCCTGCAAGCCCAGGAGGAAACCCTGGCCCAGCAGGGCAGCCAGGTGCAGGCCCTGCAACAGCAGCAGCAAACGTTGCAGACGGCCCATGGGCAGGCGATCGCGGCGGTGGAGCAGCAGCAGCACCAGGCCCAAAGCCAACTCACCTGGCTCGATCAGCAATTAGCAGATTTGGCCACAACCCTGCAAAAACAGGATGCCGTTGCCGCCGCTATGGCCCAGTTGCAGGCGGCCCGCGCCCAACTCCAGGCCCTTGATCAGCGCCAACTGGCCGCCGCCCCCCTCTGGCAGCGGCAGCAGCAGCTCCAGGCAGAGCTGGATCGCGCCCAGGCCCACCTCACCGCCCAAATTGCCGCCCTCGATCGCGCCCATCAGCAGCTTCAGCAAGACCTGGCCAGCCAACCCCAACTGCAACAGGCGGCGGTGGCGGTGGGCTACACCCTCGACCAACTGGCCGCCCGCCGCGCCTATCAAGAGCAAGTGCGGGAAAAGGGCCTAGAACGGCGCAGCTTTATGGAACGGCTCCAGGCTAACCAGCGCCACTGTGAACTCCAACTGGCCCAACTGGACGAAAAGCTGCAAGCCTTGCAGGATCCCCAGGCGGTGTGCCCCCTCTGCGATCGCCCCCTGGACGATCTGCATTGGCAGTTGGTGCGCAATCGCCACAAGCAAGAGCGGGAGGAGGTGCAGCAGGACATTTGGGCGATTCGAGAGCAACTGGCGGTTTCAGAACGGGAGATTCAAGTGCTGCGCCAGGAGTATCGGGACCTAGAGGCGGAACTGGCCCACTACGGTGATGTGCTAGAGCAGCGGGGCCACCTCCAGGCCGAGTTGGCCTCTAGCCAAAGCGCCCAC
>JAQCHG010000066.1 GCA_027619675.1 Cyanobacteriota bacterium | reverse complement strand
AAAAGCGTCGGGGGGGTCGCCGATGGGTGCCGCTCGGCACGGGGAGGTGGGTTGCTGTCGGCGCGATCGCCAACGGTTGTACTCAGATCTCAGGCGAGAACCATAGCGCCTGATCCATCCCATGGCCGCTGACTCGGGGCTAGCGGGGGCCTGGGGCAGTTTGGGAACCTTGTGCTGCACCACCCAGCGGAAAAAGTCTGGATCAACACCCACTTCCTCACCCTCATCCCCAGCGGCGTCCTCTGGGGGCGGATCGGGTGGATCGCTGGGGGGTAGCGGTTCTGCTGCCCCGGCGTCCTGCTCTCCTGGCGGCTCTCCTGGCGGGGGGAAGGCGGCGGTTTCGTGGGGTTCCGGCACCCTCAGATCCACGCCACCCAAGACGTGTTCTTCTAGGAGGTTATTGGCGACTAGCTGGGCCTTGGCTTTGTAGAAGGTGCTGCGGTTGATGCACCAGTCCTCGCAGAATTGCCTGATGTTGCGAATGCGGCACCACCAGCCATCTCGCCGCAGGCTGCGGATCAGGTGGTAAAGGTAGCCTTGGGCGGTGTAGAACCCGGCCAACCAATCCGCTCTGATTTGCTCTGGGGTGAGGCGGAGATGGGCTGGAGTTTGGACGGCGGCGTTCATTGCGGCCCCCGTCTGGTGGAGGGGGATATACTAGGGACCATATCTTGCTTCGCCCTGGCACTCGCGACAGTCCCAGGGCGCTCCTTTTATGGCTGTTGGTTGATATGGAGACAGGGCGCTGGAGTCTGGGCAGTTGCCTGACCATTGGGGCAACTGGGCTTTAGATCCAACTCTTTGATCCAGCAAGAAGACCGTGCGATCTGATAGTCCCAACCCTCTTCGCCATCACGAATTGCGGTAATTGGCCCGCTCACCACGGCACTACAGACATAATCACCAAAGTCGAACTGATGGTTGGGGTAAGTCCGCCGACGCGGAACAGGCTCCTGAGTCGATAGTTGATTGTGTTGCATAGACGCTCCCGAAAACTTGATCCAATGAAGCACCAGGGCCTAACTGGCGGGGCATATAGATTAGGGGCTAGGGTGCAGTAGCGGTAATGCTGGGAACAACACCCCCCTATCAGGCGTGGCAGTCTTGTTGCTGTTGCAGTAGCTTTAGGGCCTTTTCTTCAGCAGCTTTGGCTTGGGCTGCATCCTTCCGCCTGAGGATGAGTCCCTGAAGAACTTCCTCCATCGGTAACCTCAATGCCTTGGCCGCTCGCGCCAGTGAGTTTTCAGAAATCTTGCGTTGCTGACCCCAAGCCCGCCAGTAGTTAGCGGGGATGTTCGTTAAAGCTTCCAAGTACTTGGGGTTGAGATACCGCAAATCTTCAGAAGAAAGCTGAGCAGGGCTATCTTCAGCCATTACACACCTCCACAGCTAAACCGCCGCTGTATTCAGTAAATTATTACCATATACGATAATAATTTAGTCTAATCGATAACTATTTGCCGCGCAAAAAAAACTTTTGTTGGCCGAAGTCATCAGGGGGTGGCCGAATCTCGGGCTGATGGACTGAGAATGGGGGGTATGCCCCTTACCTCCCTATCGCTATGAAGTTCTCGGACGCTTTTCGGGAGACCCTGCATCGTCATAAGCTCACTGGCGCTGATATCGCCAGAGATGCTGGGCTCACGGATGCAAAAATCAGCAATTTTCGGAACGGTTCCAATCTCCGAATCGATACTCTGGAAAGGATTCTGGCCGCTTTACCGCCCAAGTCGCGGGAGTATATGTTGCAGCTTGTGGCTGAGGATCCCTTGAGTGCTGTTGATGACGCTGATTGATGGATCGTCGTCACGTCAACGGTGACGACAATGATGACGACGACGACAATGCCCATGATCATGCTCATGATCATGGGCATTGCGTTTGGGGTAGAGATTGGGAGGCGATGACTCTCTACGGGCGGTCTAGCCCCTTTGGGGTGGCCATCGCGCCTACCAGTGCTTCCCCTAGTCCACGGTGTAATCCTCGGGGAAGCGGATCACAATCTCGCCGCCCATGGCTTTCACTAGGTCCCGCACATTCTCAAACTTGCTGTTTTCCGGGTTGTTGAGAGTAGTTTTGATGCTGTTGTACCGGGTAACGGGTGCATCCTCTCCCTTCAGGCGGATCACCTCTTTGGTCAACCTGTACTGGGTCCAACCTAGCGCTTGCAATCGCTGCACCAAAATTTCTGCGGTATCCATTCGCTTGCCTGCTATATCGCCCCAATGATACTCCAGGGCAGGGGGGAACTGCCCTGAAGTAGGGAAGGCTATAGCGGGAAAGCTTCGTTTACCTCCACTTCAGCTTCTAATGCCAATTTGGATGGCATTGCAATCCTGGTAGTTCTGCCATAGGCGGACTGGAGCATAGAGGCCACCTCCAAGCCTCTCAAGGTTGCTTCCATGACATAGGGCTGTAACCGTTGGTGTAGAAACTCTAGGGAATCCTTGGCTTTCTCCTGCATTGCTGCCTTGCTGTACTGCGGCTGGAAAATGGAGATTAGTGGGTCATCCGGTGTGGTGCTGGTCAACATCTCCACGGCTGCCTGCACCTTGAGACACAGGGAACGAATGGTGTTGATCAAGTGGGAATCCTCCATGCAGCAAATCAGGAGGGTATCGCCGTTCTGAGTGGTGTGTAGTTCGTACATGATTTAGCTCACGAATGAAGGGGCACAGCCCTGGCAAGGGCCAGGGCATAAGGCGGTGTGTCGTTAGCGGGTCGGCAATTCTGCGGCTGGCTGGTTGGGCACAAGCTCTTGAAGGATTTCCGCGATGGTCAAGTCCGGCTCTATCCTGGCCAGGTCCACCATTTGCTGCACCAGCAGAGAGGTCATCTGATCGACGCACATCATCTCTCGGGTGCCATCGAGGTCAATGAGTTGGGGTCGGCTCTCAATGAAGGTAATGATCTGCTGAAGTTGATCCTGCTCTGGCTTGCCCTTCCGCTCTCGCCAATCGAATTTGACGGAAGCGTAGTTGCGATCGCCATTGCTATGCCGCAGAAAGCTGACCTTGAAAATCCCCTCGGCAGGGTTGACACCCTTTCCCACCAAACGGATGACGGTCTGCTGTAGGGCACTAAGGGAACGGGTCTTGATGTAGCTCACACAGACGGTATTAGAGGGCAGGACAGTGCAGGACGGGGCCGGAATGTAAAACATCTGCATCCAAGCTGTATTCCGGGTCCGGCCTAGACTGCCAAAGTACCGGGATACCTTAATTACCGAGATTTCAGCTTCAGTACCTAACAGGTCTGTCTCATTAAGGGCAAGTTGTCCTGCTTGGCAGTTCAACCGCACGGCATAGGGGGCATCGGGTAAGTAAATGGCGTTCTGGGGTTTGACTCCAAAAACATTGGCGAGAACTTCAGTCATGGTTTACCTTTCCTTGTGTTTTGGGTTTGCCCGTGTGGTCGGTCACGGGGGCGGCTTTTAGAGACATCCACCCCAGGTCTAAAGGGTTAGGCGGCAAGGGTTTGGGATGTCTCTGCCCACTGCACGACAATGCAGCGGTTCTGATGATTGAGGATTTGGATCTGAGGCTGGGCCTTCACCTTGTCAGCTAAAAACTGCTGGATATCGAACTCGTCAATCTCGACTCGGGTGAGGTCTGGATGGGCCTCGATGATGATGATGGTGGTCATGGTTGCTCTTGGGTTCTGAGAGGGTGGGAGGCGGGGGCGATGGGGCCGCCCGCCCGGTAGGGCGACTACCGGGCATGGGGCGGGAGCCTAAGCCGCTAGTTCTAGGGAGGCGATGCGCTCACGGGCTACCAGCTTGGCCACAGTGAAGCGATCCGCAATCAATCGGTACTGGATGTGGCATTGGTGGCGCTCATCCTGGGCGGCTTGTAGTGCCGTCTGGGCCTGCTGGTAGGCGGCGCTGGTGGTCAACTCCAAGCGCTTGGCTTTGCGCTGTTGTTCGTTTTTGAGGTCGCGATCCAACGCGATCGCCTGCTCAATCTCAGCGGTGAGGGTGTCGAGCTGGTGCTGTCGCTGCCGGATCACCTTGTCAGCCTCATGGAGCTGCTGGGCCAGGTCTGCAAGCTGCTGGGGGAATTCGGATAGCAATAGGTCTTGAGTCATGGTTCTGGGGTGTAGAGGGTTAATAGGTTGCCGGGGCGCAACTCCCGGCAGTGGGCGCAAGGGGCTAGAAACCGATATCGCTAAAGTGCGGGCAATTCTCAGCGGAATCATTGACCTGGGCAGGTTCTAGTAGGGTCAACGTTGCACCAGGGCTGAAGTCTTTCACCCGCTTCTTGCGACAAAGACCGCGATCGTCAAAATGCAAGCACTGACCACAGGTGGGGGTTTGGGACCGCTGCCATTCCTGGATCACGCGCTCAACAAACTCCACCCCGTAGCGCTGGATGATGTCTCGAATAGTGTGAGCCGCCATCCCTGCGTCAATTTCGGCTTGTTCAACATCAGCACGGGCATCGGCATCAGTAGCCCGCTGATCCTGCTCCCGCAGGTAGGCCAGTTCTAGGGGGTCGCGTACAATCACAAGTGTCTCCTTTCGTGTTTTGGGGACATCCCCCGCTGTGCTTTGGTCGGCTAAGGCGGGGGTTTGACTTTCAACGGTGGGGAAATTTCTCAGGTCAAAACCTCAATTGAGATAACACCGGACAACCTGACGCTCAAAGCGCTGCATTTGCTGGGCTCGGCTACCACACAGCAGGGATTGAAATTGCTGGGCGGTGGTCCCCCGTTTCACAGCATGGTGGTTGTAATACTCAGTAACGCTGTGAAGTAACCCATAAGCTGTATTGAAAGCAGAAAGCTCACCAGATCCCATCCCTGCCCCATTGAAAAGTTTTAGACAGGTCTGAACAATTCGGGGTTGTTCATGGACGGGCTTACCCGCTTCCCCAAAGGCGGCAATAAGTTGTAACGTTGCCTCTGCCTTGTCAATGGTGACAGCAGCCAAATCCGTCATTTGCTTCTGCTCTTGTTGCAACGTCTCACGGGCTGCCGTCAGAATGCCGTGAACACGACTAGGGTTAAATTGCCCGACATGGGAAATAACTTTCTGGCCCAAACGGACGGGGCGCTTCATGCCATTCGTGCAAACCAAGCGATTAGCATAAATACTGATACTCAACCCTCTGCCGTTAAGATGAGAGTCTTCTAACAGCAAGTAACCCTCAGTTAAATCCCCAACCGACTGGGCCGGGGAAATCATCTCCGGCAACTTGGCCGCAGCATAAAGAATTCGCCCCCCGTCAAGGTTTCCCAGGTAGGATATCGGTAGGTTTGCGCCATCACAGAAACGATTGAAGGTTTCTACAATCTCGGCATTCTGCCAGGGCTTGCGCTTGGTGTAGATATCAAAGAAGGCGTTATTATCACTGCGGTATGCCGCGAGGACAGGGGCCTTATGCTGTTTCTCATCCCCATAAAAGGCAGGGGATAGGTTGACTTGCCAATCAAGGCCAGCCGTTTTTAGCTGTTGGTCAACAGTCATACCGGGCTGAATATTTACAGCGGTATCACGGTGCCAGGTTTTCATGGTTTACCTTTCCTTGTGTTTTTGGGATTGCCCGTGTGGTCGGTCACGGGGGTGGCTTTTAACGACATCCACCCCAGGTCAGGAAACTTAAGCAGCGTAAGGGATAACGGGCTCAGCCACCTTACGAAGTGGGGTAACTTTGTGGGCATTAACATAGTCAGCCAGTGACTTAAACCCGAGATGGTTTAGCACTGCGTAACCATGCTTACAACAGCCTTTGCCCAGAAAATTAACTTGGTTTTGATAGTCGTGACACTCACAACTAACGGTGTCTTTTGCAATGACCTGATAGGTGCTTTTCTTGGTTTCGTTGCGTACCGTAAAAGCCTGCTGGTCAAAGGCGTAGCGGGTGACCTGGAGCGCTTGGGCGGCGGCTTGACGGCGGGCTACAAAATGCTGTTTAAAACACTGTTTGCTAATGAAGGTGGGGCGCTGCCCTGCCACATGGACCCAGATAACGGAGGGCCAAACCTCGATATAAATAGCAGTAGAAGCGGCCAAACCCAAAATGCGCCGAACCGCTGAAGCACTGAATAAAAGGTCGTGGGCACTGGTAATCATTGCTCTACCCTTGCGGTACATCTGAATTATAGCATTGCAACGCTATAAAATATAGCATATTGGCGATATATACAAAACTCTTATATGGTCTTTTGGCGAGGTAAAATATATCGCTGTAATGCTATACTAAGGATGTAGTGAGGGGGAGGTGAGAGGCGCGAAGGGCGACACACAACCGAGGGGTAAAAGGGGCGGCTAGCACTGGGAAGAACCCAACGGGGGAACCAAGGATGTGCCAGCGACGAGCAAACCACCACCACGGGGACACCTGCCAGCAGGGGGCAACCTGCACGAACGGCGCAAACCACCACCGAGCCCCCCGAGCGGAAACCGACCGGAGTAAACCTGAGAGCTGGGCGATCGACAGCAGCAAGGGAGCAACGGCAGCAGACGCAAGCGAGGGCATGGCAACCCAACCCGGACGCGGGCAAACACTACAGGCAGCCAACGGACTTTGTAAGGCACTGCCTCGGCTTCGGCCTCCTGGCCACCCCGGCCCCCCGGCCCCGGCCAACCCTAAGCACTAGACCGCTCCCCCCTTCCCAATCGCGCTGGCGACCAGGGGGAGTCCTGCGCCCAGAACAACTCAACGGAGGGCGGCTGAAAGCGGCCCGACACCATAGCTTCCGAATCTCGCCAGCCAAGCGGCTTGCGCCCCGTGCTACCCTGTCCTGTCCTGTGGTGGGGGCGGCTGTCTCGCGACCCACCCGCAACGCCCAACCCCGCACACTGAGCCGACCCCCCAACCGCTGCTGGGGGAAGCACGGGAGCGCAACGCCCGTAGGCGGCGGCAAACAGCGCCCGACAGGGCAACGCCTGATGATCGCTAACGCGATACTCCCTTGGAGTCGCTAGTGTGATATACCCCTGGAGTCGCTAGCGCGATCGCCCGTCTCATTCCCAGAGCAACTGCTCCTAATCTTTGGCATTCTTAGGCAGTTTCAGGGATGGGGCACCCCAAAGGAAGTACAGAACACCCACATCCAACAACAGGTGAACCAGAGTCGCGATCGCGGGGCCTCGTTTGAAGGTAAGGCGCTGCACCAGTGGAAAAAGCTCAGGGTTCTGGAAGGTCTGGGTGGTGATGCTGAGTTGGAACTCGTTGGTGAAGGCTTCCAGTAGCTTGTAAGTGCCGATTAGGCTGGCCCAGTTAATCACCATGAAGGCAACAAAGCCAATCGAGAAGAAAGTTTTGAGACGGCGGCTGAGGGGTTGCTCTGTGGCTACTAACCAGCCTGCCATGAGGGCTATGCCACCGATGTAGAGATTCCAGTAAAAGTTGACCCGATCTTGAAGGGCAAAAATGATGGATGTCAGTTCACTCAGTTCCATGGTGCATCAACCTCACCAAAGGTTTGGGCTCATGCTAATCAGGCTGTAGGCATCATCCCCAGAACTGCTCTACAGGTTGTAATGATTCTGCTGGGCAACATCGTCCGCGATCGCCAACCACGGGGAGAGCCCCACCCACCCCCACCAGGCCCTAGAGCAACGGCAACTGAGCCGCCCCCCCAGCCCCCC